>JANYBF010000031.1 GCA_025360895.1 Verrucomicrobiota bacterium | reverse complement strand
TGGTCTGCCGCGTTACGTTGAACTCGCAAAATCACCAGTCGAAAAGAAACTACCCCCGCGCGGTTAAGCGGATGGGGAGCGGTCACTCCTCCCCAACCTACTGTGCCGCCGTCGAAATGTATTCGAGCAGGTCAGCCATGGCCTGCGGCGTGAGGCCGGTTTCCAAGCCTTCCGGCATCACGGACTGGCCCTGGCTTTGCAACTTGGCGATGTTCGCCCGCTGAAACACGTCCTGTTTACCGTAGGCCTGCCGCAGCGTGACGGTCGTTGCGGTTTCATTTATGACCAAGCCGAGCAAGCTTTGGTCATCCTTTGTTTCCACGACGTACCCGACAAACTCCGGCCGCACTTCGGCGTTGGGGTCAATAATGTTCGTCAGCAATTTCTCCTTGCCGGTAGTCTTCACGGTCGCGAAATCGGGACCGAGCGCGAAGCCTTCGCCGCTCGAACGGTGACAGGAAATACAACGTTCCCGGTAAATTTTTTTACCAGTCACCGCGTCGCCCGTGAGATGCAGCGCGGGCGCAAAACTCTGGATGATCGGTTTTCGCGAGCTCGCGGGTTGAGCGGCCAGAACCTTAACCGCCAGTAGGCGTACTTCCGGGTCGCGATATGTGGTCAGGAGCTTGACCTGCGTGGAGTCCAGCACGCTGGCGCGGATCGTGCCCGCTTCGATGGCCTGCAACAAAACCGTGGCGCGTTCGGGGCGGGCGAGCAACGCCGTCAGCGCGGCGGCCCGCAAGCGCGGGGTGAACGTATTCCAGCGGTTCGTCAATTCCCTGCCAATCGGCGCTCCCCCAAAGCGGTCAAGCGTGGCCAAGGCGGCCAATTGCACGGGCTGCGGCTGCGCGCGGTCGAGCAACCCGAGCAACAACTTGCCGGACGTTTCGTAGCTGGTGTAAGGGAGCAATTGAATCGCGGCCGCTCGTAATGCCTCGGGCGCCACCGTGTTCCCAGCTTCAGCTTGGGCCCGGAGCAGAACGCCATTCAGACTGTCGCCCGTCGAGGCGAGGGATTTGTTGGCCCGTTGCAAACCGTCGCCCAGCGCTCGCGTCATGGCGAACATGAGGGCCGGATCGTCCACCTGGCCGATGAATTTAAGGGCGGCGGCCACTTCCTCGGGCCGGTTTTTCGCGCCCACGAACACGATCAGTTGCCGGAGGAATTCCTGTCCCGCCGGCGAATTGCGCACGCGAGCATCGCCCACCATTGACGTGAACATCTCACCCGCGCCGTCCGCCAGCGAAGAGAAAATGGCCGCCTGCGTCCACGAACTGTCCAGATCCCGTTGGGCAATCGCTCCCAGGCTTTCAATTTTACCGGGACGATTGAACTCGCCGAGGGTGAACGCCAGTTGATAGCGGACCTTGATGTCGGGGTCGGCACGCAACTCGCACACCCTTGACCAAAGCGCAACGTCTCCGGATGCGATGAACTTTTCGGAAAGCTTGATCGCATGCGCCCGCACCGTGGCGTCCGCGTCCTCCAGTGCCGCTAGCAGATCAACCTGTTTTAATCCTTCCGACCCATCAAGCGCATGCAACGCCTGTAGCCGACCGAGGGCCGAGGGCGATGATCGAAGCAGATTTTCGAGCAACGGGATGGCGGTTTTGTCCTGTCGCTCGAAGAGCCGGCGCGCGGCGGTGTCGCGATGCCAGCCGTTTTTGCTGGCAAGCGTGGCGACAAGTTCTTGTGTCGTGGCTTTGTCAAGTTGGGGTGGTTTGCGCGTCTTGAAGCCATCGGGGGTAATGCGGTAAATGCGTCCGCGATCGTTGCCTGAATTCAGGTCGAGGAGCCTTTTGATGTTTTCCGGGAGCGACCACGGATGTTCGATGACCTCACGATACATATCGCAAATGTAGAGGCAGCCGTCCGGCGCATTCGCCATTTGCGTGGGCCGAAACCAGAGATCGGTGGACGTGAGGAATTCAACTTTCTGTTCGTCAGCGGGCCGCTCGGCGAGCAGACCGACCCCGTCCGGCCGGATTTTCTTCCGATGAATCAGGTTACTCCCGACATCGGCAATAAAAGCGTTCCCAATAAAATCTTCGGGGAACGCGTCGCCCCGATAAATTGTGATGCCCGTGGCCGAGGTAAAGTAACCGGACGCCCGTCCGCCGCCTTCGATGAGACCCTCTACGACGCCCGTCACCCGCCATTTGGTGCGGATGACGCGCCAGCCTTCCTCCGGACTGGTACGATAAACTTCCGCCGCCGGCCCATCCACGGGAATGTCCACAATCGCGGGCGGCATATTGTAAAACGGGTTTCGTTCTCCATAGTGCGCGTCGTACATGAAGGTCTGGATGTGGTGCGAGTTGCTGCAAACATATTTGCGCCCGTGGTTGTCGAAACACATGCCGTACTGGCCGCCACCGTTCTCCGGGCGAAGATCAAGTTGGCGCGGATCGAAACTGAAATCGCGGCCCCGTAAATCGAGTGCCGGGGCATCCGGCACATCCGCGCGCTTCAACACTCCGCCGTTGCCGGATGTCTGGCCATGAATGCGGTTGTCCATGCCCCACCGGAGGCCGTTCACCAGCGCCTGAACATTAAGTTTGTCACCCTTGCCCGCGCCAAAGCCGGTGAAAACCACTTTGCGGATATCCGCCTTGCCATCCCCGTTCGTGTCCTTGAAATAAATAATGTCCGGGGAGGCGGCGACGAAAATGCCGCCGTCGTAGCAGCACACACCGGTCGGCCACGGCAAGTCCTCCGCGTAAACCGTCGCCTGATCGAACACGCCGTCGCCATTGGAGTCCGCCAAGAGGCGGATGCGGCCCAAGTGTGGTTTCACCTCGCGCATTTCTGAATAATCGCGCATCTCAACCACGAACATCCGGCCGTTTTCGTCAAAGCAGATTTCAATCGGGTCGAGGACCAGCGGCTCGGCGGCAGCAAGCTCAAGGTGAAACCCCGGTTTGATCTGAAAGGTTTTGAAAACATTCGATGTCTCGACCGGCGGCACCCGCGGCAGATCGGCCAGTGTCAACTCGGGGGGCGCGGCCTCGACGACCAGCGTCAATAGCGAAGCGAGCGCGGTGGTTAAAAAGCGAGTTAGTTTCATAACGTTGGCGGGACGTATTCAGACAGTCCGCCACTCAAGCGCAAGCGTTTTCTCCGTTGAACCCCAAACCCGCATCTCCCAGACTCTCCACCCATGAACCAGTCAACGCCGGATCGGGCAGCCTCGGGAAAAAATCTTTCCCGCCGCGAATTTCTTGTCGCCACCGGTCTCGGGCTGGCCGGGGCCGCGTTGACCGGTTGCGGCACCGCGCCCGCGCGCCCCGCGCCGATCATCGATATTCACCAACACATCAATTACTTGAACCGGCCGGACGAGGTGCTGCTCCAACACCAACGCGCAATGGGG
>JANYBF010000212.1 GCA_025360895.1 Verrucomicrobiota bacterium | reverse complement strand
GGCCAGCGTTGGATTACCATAGACTTCGTAGGTGTACCCTGAATAGGCAGGAAGGCTGATCTGAAAACGCGCGCTGTTGCCCGGCCCGGCCACTGGCGTACCGGCAAGCACCAGACTCCCGCCGTTGGGATACGTGGGTTGTACGGGGGTGAACTGACTGGCAAAATCCCACGTCGTTTGCACCTCGCCGGTGGTCGTGCCGGGGACGGGAGTATAGGCCAGGTTTACGGACGAACGCTGCGCGGCGTCCGTGATGCCGGTGAAAACCATGTCATTAGCGTTTTGGGTGGCAAACGCGTTGCCGTTCAGGTCATACGCGGTTTCATTCCAAAAAGTCTCGGTCGTCGAGCGAACCAATCGACCCGGTAACGTGACGCCCCAGTGGTAGTGGCGCGTGCGCCCGTTGTAGAGACCCGCCTTCACAGTGCGGAATTTGAATTGCCCGGTCGCACCGGTGAGAAACTGGCCAAAGCCCGCGAAGTTGGCATCGCACGCCGGGTTACGTCCCGGGCCGGTCGAGTAAAGATAATCACCTTCGCGATCGGCATGCCAGAGTTCGACGAGCGCGCCGCGCACCGGATTACCGTTACTATCGAGCACACGGCCGCTGATATAACTGACGACGCCCGCCGCGATCGTCAGGTTGTCGTTGAGTTGAACAAGATCGTTGTCCTTGGCGAGCGGGATGTCGTCGGCCAGCGGATAATATGGCCCTTGCGTGACAATGGGTGAAAGCGTCCGTGCCTCGGCCAGATAGCCCGAGAGCGTGAACCCCGCCGAAGCGAGCGCCATGCTTTTGAAAAACCGGCGGCGATCCACCGGGATATGGAACGATTGAAGTGTCTTGGTTTTCATCGTACTAATTATTTTGTTCCGATGCGCACAAAATATCACCCCACGGATTAAGCCGGCGTTAAGGTCGGAATAAATTTTCTCCAAGAGACAGATTTTTGAAATTACAGCTGGCAGCAGCCGGCCACATCACAGGCGGGCTTGGCGAGAAAGAATAATATGAAGTCGAACGGGCCTGGAATTTAAGCGTCCGGCAGTTTGTGAGGTGGGCCTAATATCCCCTGCCCTAAAGGTCAAATTTCTCGCGGCCCGGCCGAGGCCGAGCTGACGGAGAATGCCGCGAGGCCAAAATTGCCAACTGCCGCACCAGAACCTTCAGCCGCTTCGGATCGCCGACCACCAGAGAGGTTTCTCACCTATATTGAGCACCCGGGCAACGCGGCCCCAAATGAGTCCTCTGCCACGATCACAGCAGCGCCAACACGGCTGATCAAAAAAATGAAGCTGATTTTAAATCACCGGCTTCTCCCTCAAAAAATGACGAATGTCCTCTTAAAGGAGCATTCGTCACCAAGATTTTTAAACTGCCTACTTCGTGCCTTGATCAATCCACGCGCGAACCAAGCCAACTTGCTCCGCAGTCAGCGGCTTGGGCGGTGGACCGAATCCACCACCACCAGCCCGGCCCGCACCGCCGGGACCGCCCGGACCACCGGAAGGCGGATTGCCACCAGGAGGACGATTACCTGAACCGCCTGGCCCTCCGGGACCACCCGGCCCGCCCGGTCCACCTGGACCGCGCTTGGGTGGCATGGCAGTTTCAGTGTCAATCTGAGCGGCGGCCGCAACCAGCAGACTCTTCTTGCTGTCGCCGGGAATGACCATCTTGCCGGCTTCACCGCCTTTCATCACCGCCTCCAAACTGTCGAGGCGCAACTCTCCTTTCGATTTTTGCTCACCATGACAACGGAAACAGGAAGCCTCGAAAAGCGGACGGATGTCCTTCGCGTAAGTGACCGGCTTCTTGTCCGCCGCCGCCGGCAGCTTGCTGACATCAACTTTGCTGATGTCCCATTTATCGTCGGCCGTAACCGACCACACGCTGATTGCCAGTCCCAATAGGATCAAGGCAGATGAAGTTGTTATTTTCATGGTTTGTTTTTTTATTTTCCGGGTGAAGCTTACGCTCGGTCAGATTAAGACAATATTAAGTTGGAAAGAATTTAAAAAATTATGCGCCGTTCTAAAGCTGAAAAGCAAGGCTGGCTATCATTCATTGACCTTCCGGTTGCTCGCCGGGTGACGATCAATTACCCGGCAGGCGCTGGAAGCGGATGCGGCGCACGAAACCATAATCACTTTCACAGACGAGAATGTTGCCGGCGTAATCCATGGTCACACTCCGGCCTTCGCTGATTCTCAGCTCGGACAGATCGTAAAAGAAGTAACCGTCCCCATTATGGGTGCGTCCGCCCGCGCCGTTGAGCATCAGATGCATCGTATTGGCGCTGTCCATGTACCAGAGCTGACAACCATCGTGTGTGAGCAGGAGGTAGCCTCCCGTGGGTACAGGCCAGACGCCGCGCGGACCATTCAGCCCGGTCTGCAATGCCGGAAAGCCATCGCCGCCCCCGCCGGTGGTGCCGTTGCCCGCAATCACCGTTTTCACGCCGGCCGCCGTCACGCGATAAACGTAGTGCGCGCCGCGATCGGCGACGACCAGGTTGCCAGAGGGTTCGACATAGAACGTACCGAGTTCGGTGAAACCGCTGGCCAGAGTTTGCAGTCCGGCGGAGGGAGTCCACTTACGAATGCGATCGAGGTTGCCGAAGTAAGCGAGGGTTTCGTCATCCTTCACCCAAAGACACCGCCCGCCGCCCAACCCGGTGCTGGGATCGCTCTTTGCATAAAACATTGTGCTCATCACGCCGTTGGTGGTCACGCGCCGCACGCGGGCATTTTCTGTGTCGAGTACGTAGACGGTACCGTCGCTACGCACCCAAAGCGCATTGGGAAAATTAAGTTGCAGATTGGTGGCCGCCATCGGCCCTTCGCCGTTGTAACCGCCCACATGCGTTCCGGCATGGGTATGAATCGTTCCGTCGGTGGCCACGCGGAGCACCGAGTGACTATTCTTGTCCGCGATGTAAAGGTTGCCCGCACGATCGCTCATCGCGTAGTGCGGGCGCGATAAAGCGGCGGCGTTCGCGGGGCCACCTTCATACTCAGCAACCCAAAAGCTTACGCCGTCTAGCTGCCCCGCCCCGATGCCGGCTACGGTTTCCAATAAACCGTACGTGTTGACCAGATTCGTGAAACCTTGCGACGTGGCGGACACCTCCACACTGCGCAGTCGAAAGAATTGGTTCGTGGCGCTAAATGGCACGATCGTGTTACCAGTCGCGTTGGTGGAAAAAATGTTTTGTGCCGGCAGCCAGGCCTCATCCGCCGCCGGGGTGGTTTCGATCGTGCAAACACCGGGCACTAGCGCATTGGTCCACGCCAGCATGCCACTGCGGTTGAGCGACATGATGCGCGGTCCCGATGCCGCATGGGCCGCGGCGCCCGTAACCACGAGCGCTAAAAGAACGCAAGCAATTTGTTCAAGTTGACCTTGTCGGATCATCGTTTCCGCCATTGTGAACAAGCATTTTGGCGCCGTCACGATTATAGTTCCAACGGAGACAGCCCGCACCTTGGGCAACCTTCTTCGATTCCACCGTGTGCGCCAGCGTCGAATATCTGCATTTGGATGAGCCGGCCATAGTGTTGGCCGCAGTGATAGAGCCGGGTCGAACCAAGGCCGCTGTATCGTGGGTGGTAACATTCACCGTGATGAAGGGCGTTGCCTGTTGGGTGGGCGACTATGGCATATCAAATCCGTGACAATCAGTTAAATGCTGCGCGGAGAATAGTGCAGGCTTGAAAGCCGAGCTGGCGATCCGCAGACTGCGACTCGCATACATGACCAATTCCCTCGCTATCCGCATCGCGACCTTCATGGGCATTCTCGCCGTGGCGCTGGGGGCGTTTGGCGCACACGGATTGAAAGACCTGCTGGCGCAAAACCAAACCGCAGCCATTTGGGACAAGGCGGTGTTCCATCACTTCATCCACACGGTCATGTTGTTTGTGTTGGCGCAACGCCGGCCGATGCCCAGTGGCCCGTGGCTGAGCTTCTTCGCGGGTATCTTGATTTTCTCCGGCTCGCTCTATCTCCTCGCGGTCACGAATGTGAAATGGCTGGGGGCGATTACGCCGATTGGCGGGCTGAGCTTTTTGGTGGGCTGGGCGTGGCTTTTTCTCACGGCACGCAGGTTGACGGAGTAATAAGACCGAAACGAAACCGCCCGCAATTTTCAGTCGCATCGGGCGCATCGCTGGTTAGGAAATCGCGTTGTCAGACCCAGCCGGGTCCGCTATACCGACGCGGTGAAACCAACCCGGCCAGGATGTCGCCGCCCGGCGACCCGATTCCGCACCGGCGGTTTCTCCTTCATCGAACTGATGATCACGTTGGCGATCATTCTCATCTTGTACCTGATGGCGTTCGGTTTCAGCTCCCGGCAAAATCAGAGACAACAAAAGAAGAACTGTTCGGTGAACCTGCAAAAAATTAGCGTCGCGATGCAGATTTATGCCAACGACAATGACGGCAATTACCCCCTCGTCCCCAACGCGCGCACAACTGAGGAAGCCTTGGCCGGTCTGGTGCCACGCTATGCGGCGGACACGGCCATCTTCGTTTGTCCGGGCAGCAAGGATTCGTCTCTGCCACCGGGCGAGTCGTTGACCAAAGGCCGGATCAGCTACGCCTACTACATGGGCCGGGACAGAACCAATCCGCAAGCGGTCCTTCTGAGTGACCAGCAAGTCAACACCCAGGCCAAAACTGCTGGGCAAGCGGTATTTTCCACCACCGGCAAGGCGCCCGGCAACAATCATCATAAATACGGTGGGAATTTATTACTCGGCGACGGCAGCGTGCTCGGTTCACCGGCGGTGTCGGCGTATGCGTTGCCGCTCGGGACGAACGTGGTGCTGTTGAATCCCAAACCTTAGTGCCCATGAAAATTCAATGTGATTGCGGGGCAAAATACGCCTTTGATGTTGCTCCCGAAATGGTCCGGGGGCCGGTGAAGTTTGTCTGCCCGGGTTGCGGATTGGATTCGTCCGAGCGGGTGAACGAGTTGATTCGGCAGCAGTTTAGTCAGCCCGCCGGGACGGCGACGAGTGCTCCTCCCGCAGTGGCCGGCGCGCAAGCGCCAACCGCGCCGGTACCAATTCCGTCACCTCCGCGCGTCAGGCTGAGTCAAGGCGGTCACGCGGCGTCCGCTGCCGAGACACCCGACGTGAAGGACACGCGCTTTTGTTCCAAGCATCCGCAGCAACGCACGACGAGCAAGTGTCGTGTCTGCGAGAAACCGATGTGTCCGAAATGTATGGAGCTGTTCGGCTACGTGTGTTCACCGCATTGTCAGGAGAAGGCGGAGTTGCAGGGCATTGAGATCCCGGTTTATGCCGGCCGGAAATCCGTAGTTGAGCGCAAGCAATGGGGCAAGATTGGTTTGGTGGTGAAACTGGTGGCCGTGCTGGTCGTCGCTCTGGTCGGGGTTTGGTTTTGGTACGCGTGGTTCGGTACGCGTCCGCATGTCGCGTTCGCCGTTCGCTTTGCAAACGAACCGGCGATGTCCGGGATGAGCGCGTTGTGTGGACCGGGGCAGATTGTGTTTGTCCACGGCAACCGCTTGGCCCGGTATGATCTCAAAACGAAGCAGGAAGTCTGGTCGCGCGAACTCGTGGACAAAAAGAAAATCGCGGACGAAGCGGCCCGGGAGCTGAAAGAAAGGCAGACGGCGGCGCAAAGGGGTGAAGATTTATTCAAGCCCCCGCAGCTTGAGGAATTAATCCGCGACATGACGCGCGCGGCGGAGCGGGAATTGGAGTTGCATGTGCAGGCGCAGAACATCTGGGTTGCGGCGGACGGCAAGCTGGTGCGCTACGATTGGAATTCCGGCGAGCCCCGGCAGGCAGTCGCAGTTGGGGATGGTTTCTCACGCGGTCGCACGCACGGAGATGAAATCGAGTGGCGCTCCGGAGACGGCGAAGGGCAAATGGCCGTCACGCGCTTCAATCTGACGTCTGGTCAAGCGCGGACGAATATCATCGGTGAGCCGTCCAGATCCGCCGGCGCCCAGACTGCCGTGCCCGGGCCGAATGCGGTTGCGGGTAAGACCAACACCACGATGACCGCGAAGTCGTCCGCTGCGGCCAAAAAAAGCGGCGCGGCCAAATCTAAAAGGCCCGACCCACAAAAGCTCGCGGCGCAACTGGCGGATGCCCCGTACGCGGCGAAGGTTGCCGCGCCCGCAACCATCGCCACCGCGCTTAATCAGGAGCGAACGATGGGTGAGATTCGCTCGCAGGACGAAGATCCCGCGAGCCGCTCGCCCGCGAAAGCCGGAGCGGATTTTGAGGCTCACTTCACTTTGATTCCCACGCGGGATGGTTTCGTGCAGTTTTCCCACCGTCTGATCGAGGAAAAGTTCATCAGTCACTCGGCCATGAAAACGCCACCTAAGAAATCCGCGCTTGATGGCAATCTTTCCGTGACCGCTACCACGGATGTTGCCAACGAACTGCTCAATGAGATGCAACGCAACGCGGGCAATGATCAGGTGGTGGAGAATGTCAGTCGTTATGCGGTGAGAGTGCGCATTGGTGATGGGAAGAACGTAGCGGATTGGTCGGGCGAAGTCGTCGGCCCGCCGGCGTTGTATCCTTTGGCCAGCGTCAACGCCATCGTTGCGGGTAAAACGCTTATTGTCCTGGATCAATCGAACAAACCGAAATGGCAGAGCACGCTCAATTATCCGGTCCCCGGTGGTGGCGACGATTCCTTCGTGGCCGATGACGAAGCGGCAGCGCACCGCGGTTTGGGCCCGGTGGTGGAGCGCAGCGATACGCTCTACATTTTTGATCAAGGCGTGTTGAGCGCGTTTGAGGTCGCAACCGGCAACGCCCGCTGGCGGCTGCCCTCGGTTGGCATTTCCGGGATTTATTTTGATGACGCGGGAATGCTGTATGTGAACACCACGACGGCCAGCCCGGACAACATCAAGTATTCCAAACAGATTGACGTGAGCGACCGGATCAACGCCGTGGTCCTCAAACTGGAGCCAAAGACGGGCAAAGAACTTTGGAAACAAACGCTCAGCGGCAACCTCAGTTATCTGTCCGGCCAATATCTTTACAGCGTCGCCTACACCGGCCCGCGCGACGATGACGACGAGATCAATTCCGATATGGCGGCGCTGGGCATGGAGACGAAACCTTACCTGCGCATCCGCCGCATCAATCCTAAAAACGGCCAGCTCATGTGGGAATATTTTCAACCGCGCGGCCCGCTGGACGTTAAGATTGACCGCAACACCATCCAACTCGTGTTCCAACGCGAGGTGCAGGTGTTGAAATATCTTTCGTTTTGAACGAGCCAGGGCAACCCTTCAGTGCTTTGATCGCAGGATGCCTTGCGCCTTACTCACCGGTTTGGATCGCCCGATAATTGAACCGGTCGTTCGGCGCCGCGTCGCCGTTGAGGGTAAAGTCGGTCCAATCCCTGGCTTGGAGGCAATTGTCGGCCCACTTGAAGTCGAGCTTTGCCGGCGGAACTTTCAAACCAAGAGCCTGCCACGGAATCGCCAGTTCCAGTTCGTTGCCGTGCATGTGCCATTTCACTTTGCCTGCTTTTGACCAGGAAAATCCGCCGCCGACATTCCGTTCCAGCGATCCGGCGCCGGCGTGGTTGATGACGAAGTCATAACCAAGCCAACCGGTCCTGGTGTCGGCATCCGTGTCGAGGAAGAGGACCATCCAATTGCGGCCACCGGGTGGTGTGATTGATTCGCGCGTACGAACATAGAACCAGGCCGTAGATTTGTTCCAGCTTGCCTTGGCCGCGACAATGTCGTTCCGACCCGTGACGTTGCGGTAGGTGACGTTGGTGTCCCAGCCGCGATGCTCACGCCGGACGGGATCGCCGATGGTATCACGAAACTCCGGCTGCACATCGGCCCAGTCATCGAAGCGCCCATCAATCTGGATCGGACGCGATTCGAGGCGAGGCAGGGACTGCGCGCCCTTGTACCGGCGGACGTTACTGACGAACTGATAATAGTAATCATCACCGTGACCGCCGCGCATCGGTTCGATGTCACGACTGTGTTCCTGATCGAATTGATCCACGAACATCACCGGTAACTGGATGCGATTGAACTCGGTGAAACGGCCCGCAATCCATTCATTCCAGCCAGTGACGAAAATGAAGCGCGGGTCTTCCTTGAGCGCGCGCTCCCACTGCTCGGCCGCATTGAGTCCGTAACGCACGGCCTCCGGACGTGGGTCCGTGGCGCCGTCATGAAAGCTGCGCCCTTGCGCACCGGATTCACTCATCGAACCGAGCCGGCCGTTGACGGCATTTTGGCCGACCCCGACGGACATCTGCTCTTTCTGGCCGGTGGCATTGGTGAAGACGTGCTGGGGCGAAATTTCGAGCCAGCTCCACATGTCCGGTTTCGTCGGTCCTTGAAAATAATCCGGCTGCGGTTTGCGGAACGTGAAGAACTCGAGGATCTGCTGCGTGTCACTGTCGGTAAATTGCAATTGCAACGTGCGATCACCCGCGACCTCGTCGCCATCCGCAAACGCCGCGCCGTGGGCAAACTTGTCCTCGCGGTGACTCGACCAGCCGATGCGTCCGCCCGGCTCGGACGCTTCCAAGTAGTAACTGCCGGGCGGCAACGGCGGGTTTAACTTTAATCGCAACCAGGCATGATCGCCGACGTCATGGAATCGTTCGGCGGCAATCCGTTCGCCGCCGGGACCGCCGCGCAGCAGGGTCAACGTCATCGCGCTGCCGGATGTATTCCAGGTGGGGCAGCGCGCGCTGACGGCGCCAACCGAGCGATCCGTGGTGAACGACTGCCCAAGGGTGTGGCCGGGTTGCAGTTCGGCGGGCGTGTTCTGGTGCGCGTTCTCCTCGCGCTCGAAGATGAGTTCGGGATCGGCGAGAATGAGTGGCTTGCCTGCCCATTGGAACCATAAGTCAGGATGCAGACCAGGTGAGTAGAGATCGCGCCACAGTTCGCGGATGACTTTGGCGGGGTCTCCGAATGGGGTGAGGAAGGCGACCTGCGGCGTGTGATTGCCGAGTTGCCGCATGTCCGACCAGACGCGCAACAGCGTCCGATAATAATCGCGGTAAGTAAGCTGGTTCGTCCCGTCGAAGATCACCACGTCCACGCCCGCATCGCTCAGCATTTGCGCGTGCTTGCGAAGCACCCCCTCGTCATCCGTGAGGTAGTAACCGAAGAGCGACTCGCCCCAGTGATGCGGCACATGCAAGGGGCCCCAGAGCGGGCTGTCCGGTTTTTGCAACGCGTTGGGATCGGCGGCTAGAATCTTTGTGATGTCGAACGGGCCACCTTGAATGTGCGCGCCGTGCCAAAGGAAATAGAAGAGGCCCACCGTGCGGTCAGCTCGCGGCGCGGCAACCTCCGGGAAGATCGGGACCTTTCGCCCAAGTGCATCCGTAGCGACCCAGGTGTCGGATCGGTTATCCGCTGGCGGCACGGCGGCCAGGCTGCCCCCGGTTAGCAGCACGGAAATTAGGAGCCGGAACATGGCGGGCATCGCGAGCGATTTCATAAGCGGCCTAAACCTGCGAATTGTTTCCCTGAACCCGGGCGGGGCCTCGGCTTCATCATCGCGAAGAACGTGACCGGCCTGAAGATTGACCCAGTCATCTCAAAATTGTTCCAATGGCCACGTCTCCCACGCACAGCTACGTTGGTAATCTGGGACTTTAGAAGCCTTTCCTTCAAAAATATCTTTGCGCGATAACAGGTGGTGCATGGCCTTGGGGACGTCTTAAAAAAGCGTGTCCATGCCACGATTTTGCGCAGGAACGCTTTCAGCGTCAATCCGCGTTCATCAGCGATTCGATGCCTTGCGTCTCTGCGTCTGGGCGCGTGCCTGACACTGTCCCCGGAGCGCCGGCCTCCAACTCGGCAGTCCCGGCATTTTGCCCCAAAGCACGCCGGATCGGAGATCGCCGCTCCGCAATACTGGCGGAGTCGGGGGGCAGTGCGCGGTATGCGCCCGTGAAGGCCAGAATCGGTTTGCCAACTCTCCGGCGCCTCGCTACCGTCTCGGGCGTAAGAACTGACGTGAACCACGCGACCACAACTACGATCTAGCGTTCGTCTCCCAACGAGATGAACGCCCACGCCTCAGACCGCAAGTCCGGGGCGTTTTTGTTTCCCGAGATAGCGTGGCTGCGTTCGTGAGAACGCGGCTGACTTAGACCAAAATATGCCGCACTCTCACGAGTGCAGCTACAGGAATAGAATTTTATGGCCGAAGAAAATCAGCAACCGAACCAACCGCCCGCCGCACCCGCCGTCGCGAACCCCGAGCGCAAGACGCTCGATGACCGCAACAAGATGTCCGATCTCGAACGCCTCCGGCATTCGTGTGCGCACGTTTTCGCCACCGCCGTGCTCCGCATCTGGCCCGAGGCCCAACTCGCGTACGGCCCGCCCGTTGAGACCGGGTTCTACTACGACCTCGAAATGCCGCATCGCATCTCGCAGGAAGACTTCGAGCAGATCGAGGCGGAGATGAAGCAGGAGATCAAGGCCAACAACGTCTTCCAGAAGATCGAAGTGCGGCGCGAACAGGCCGTCAAGGACGCGCAGAGCGGTCGCCTCGGCGGATTGTCCGAACGCCCCGGCAATATCAGCAAATTCAAGCTCGACCTCATCGCGCAGATTCCCGCGGGCGAAGCCATCTCGTATTTCCAGAACGGTGATTTCCTCGATCTCTGCGCCGGACCGCACGTGATGCGCACCGGCAACATTGGCGCGTTCAAGCTCACGAGCGTGGCCGCCGCCTACTACAAGGGCGACGAAAAAGGTCCGCAGCTCCAGCGCATCTACGGCACGGCGTTCAAGAACAAGACGCAGCTCGACGAGTATTTCAAGATGCTCGAGGAGGCCAAGCGCCGCGACCATCGCAAGATCGGCGCGGAGATGGGATTGTTCGCGATTGACACCGAATACGTCGGGCCGGGCATGCCGCTGTGGTTGCCCAAGGGCACGGTGCTGGTGGAAGAACTGGAAAAGCTGGCGAAGGAAACCGAATTTGCCGCCGGCTACGTCCGCGTCCGCACGCCGCATCTGGCCAAGGAGAAAATGTATAAAACCTCCGGCCACCTGCCGTATTACGCGGAGAGCATGTTTCCCGCGATGACGCTGCTCGAAGAGCAGGCGCGCTCCAAAAATGACGAGATGACGCGCATCAAGTTCGCCATCATGGACGAGTTGCTCCAACTCAAAAAGCAAGGCATGAGCGCCGACAACAAGAAGTTCAAGGAACTAGAACGCGAAACCCTCGACATCACGTTGCAACAGGATTCGCTGGGCGAAAAATATTACCTCAAAGCCATGAACTGTCCGCATCATCACCGCATCTTTGCGGCTGAGCCGCACAGTTACCGCGACTTGCCGTTGCGCCTCGCGGAATACGGCACTTGCTATCGCTACGAGCAGAGCGGCGAGTTGTTCGGCCTCATGCGTGTGCGTTCGCTCAA
>JANYBF010000657.1 GCA_025360895.1 Verrucomicrobiota bacterium | reverse complement strand
ATCCGAACCATACGCGCTCGCGATGACTTCGACCTTGAGGCGCGTGCCCCAGAGCTTGAGCTGCTCGATGGCGGCGGCGCGGAAGGTGTCGCACGCGGCGAGCAAGACGGTTTTGTGCTGCGACTGGATGTAATGCGCGAGTTTGGCGGATGTCGTGGTCTTGCCAGTTCCGTTCACACCGACGATGGAGACGACGGTTGGGCCGCTGGGCGCTTTGAGCAAATCCGCCTTGTTGCTTGAGAGACTCTTCTCGATTTCCGCCCGCGCGATGGCGAGGTAATCCAGCCCTGTGGTGCCTTGCGATTCGTAGGCGAGCTTCACGGCAGTCACGATCTGCGTGGTCATCGCAGTGCCAAGATCCGCGGCGATGAGCGCGTGCTCAATCTCTTCCAGCGACTCGGCGGTCAGCTTGGGCGAACGCGTGACGATGCGTTTGATTTCGTGCGTGAGCTTGGCGTGCGTCTTAGCAAGACCGGCTTTGAATTTGGAAAAAAGTCCCATGGGAAATTAACCACTAATGGACACGAATTAACACGAATGGAGCGCGGGTCTGTGACCCGCAGCAATTCCTAACGCTACCTGCACTTGATTCCGCTGCGGCTCACAGAGCCGCGCTCCGCACAAAAACAATTCGTGTCTATTGGTGTCCATTCGTGGTGGAAGCTTTTCCAGTGCGGTGCTGGTCATGGGCTGCGTAGAGCTTTTCAACGTACTGATAGTCCAACCGCACGGTACCGATAAGGGGTTTGCCTTTGCTCAGGCCGTGGCAATCCGAGCCGCCGGTGACGAGCAGGTTGTACTGGCGCGCAATCGCCAGATAATGCTCCGCCGTGGCCGGCGGATGTTTCGTATGAAAACATTCTATGCCGTCGAGGCCGGCCGCCACGATGGCCGGAATCGTCTGATCGCTGCGGTTCAATCCCGGATGCGCCATTACCGCGAGGCCCCCGGCCTGATGGATCAATTCGATGGCTTCCAGGGCAGACATCTTGGCCTTGGGCACCCAAGCGGGACGATTTTTCTTGAGGAAACGCTCGAAAGCTTCATCCAGCGTGCGGCAATGTCCGCCTCGTACCAGCGCGCGGGCAACGTGGGGACGACCGGGCGAGCGGCAATTCGCCAGCGCGAAGACGTCGTCCACCTTGAGCGGGACGCCCAGCGCGTTGATGCACCCCACCATGTCCCGGATGCGCTCCTGCCGGACCCGTTGAAACTTCGCGATCTCGGTCAGCAGCTTGGGATTCTGCGGGTCCACGAAGTAAGCCAGAATGTGCAGTTCGTTGCCTCCATGCTCCGCCGTCAACTCCGTACCAACGATGAATTCAATGCCTGCCGGCACGCAGGCCGCTGCCATCCGCTCGCAACCCTCAATCGTGTCGTGGTCAGTCAAGGCGAGCGCCCGGTGGCCAAAACGCATGCCGTACCCTACCACTTCCTCGGGCGTGAAGGTGCCATCGGAGAAAAGCGAATGGAGATGGAGATCGGCGAACATGGGTCAGAAGGCAGAGGGCAGAAGCCAGAAGGCAGAAGCCAGACAGATGGGCCGTTGCCCGTTTTTCTCCCAACGGCCAACTTCTGATTTCTGGAGTCTCATTTCACGTTCCTCGCGGGGCGCAGCAACTCGCCTTTGACCTTGTCGAGGATGCCGTTGACGAACTTGCCGCTGTCGGGCGTGGAAAATTTCTTCGCGATGTCCACCGCTTCATTGATGCTGACCACCGGGGGAATATCCTCGCGATGGAGCATTTCATAAATGGCGAGTCGCAGGATGTTACGATCCACGGCGGCGATGCGGTTCAGTTCCCAGTTCTTGACGTGTTTCATCATGCAGGCATCCGCCTCATCGCGATGCTGGATGGCTCCCCGAATCAAGGGCTCGGCGAACAGGCGAGTCTCGGCTTCGGCAGCAGATGGTGCGGGTAATGCCACCGGCTCGCCCCAGTTGGCCGGCCCTTTGTCCTCGGCGATCGCGGCGGCGCGCTGGGATTCCCAGAATTCATTGAGCGCCTGCTCGATGTCCCCGGGAGGATTAAGATCGTGCTGGAACAAGAACTGAACGGCGCGTTCGCGCGCCTCGCGGCGTTTTCCCATATACGCCAGCATGATGCCGGAGAAACTGGACCGGTGAAATGAAAAACTTGCGACCACTCCCAATTGCCCCATCAGAAGGGCGTTGAAAACCCCACCGCGCGCCGCTAGCTTCCCCCACGCAATGTTGGAGAATCGAGACCACAGGCGCGGCGTTCCGGAGGCTGCGCACCCACCACGCTTTTCTTTGACGAATTCGCTGCTGATCGTGAACGTGGTCGTTTTTCTGGGGCAGACGTATGTGACGGCAAAGCACCCCGCCTTTCCAATGGATCGCTATCTGGGTTTGAGCCTGGACGGATTGCGCCACGGCTATCTCTGGCAATTGCTGAGCTTCCAGTTTTTGCACGGCGGAGTTTTCCATCTACTGATCAACTCCTGGGGCATCTATGTGTTTGGCCCGCCGGTGGAACACGCCGTGGGGCGCAGTCGTTTTCTGTGGCTCTATCTCCTGAGCGGACTCATGGGAGGCGTAGTTCATGTGATGGGCAGCCTCGTTTTCCCCATCCATTTCGGAAACACCACGATAGGTGCCGCAACAGCTCTCAACCCGGTGGTTGGTGCGTCGGCTGGGTTGTTTGGACTGATCGCGGCATTCGCGACGCTCTTCCCCCGACAGGAATTGACGGTGTATCTGTTTTTTGTTTTTCCCGTCATCGTCACCGCCCGCGTGCTATTGGGCGTGAGTGCAGGAATCGGTTTGGTGGGCGTGTTCCTTGCCGGCGACAACGTTGCGCATGGGGCGCATCTGGGGGGAATGGTGATGGGCTTTGTTCTTGCACGCTATTCGAAGACTTCGCATCAGCACCGAGAGGATCCCGGAAAATGAAGACTGACCAAATAAATACCCAGCCGCCAGGCGGAAGGGCTGAAATGGCCGTGGCAAAAAATGGCCGTTGAAAAACGTCTCGTCCGCCACTAGCTTCAGCCCGTCATGCTGGAAAATCGCGACTACATGCGCCACGATTCGTCTTCGGGAAGTCCATCGAGATTTCAGTGGTCCGCCAGTGTCATCCTCATGGTCGCGCTGGTCGTCACCTTCGCGCTCCAGGCTATCAATGAGGTGTACGGCAAGCCGGAAATCGAGGATTGGCTGGCGTTAACACCCGCAGCTTTGGCACGCGGGTATGTCTGGCAGTTACTAACTTTTCAATTCCTCCACGGTGGCCTCTGGCATCTCGTGGGCAATTTGATGGGCCTTTGGTTCTTTGGCCGATTGGTTGAGAATATTCTGCGAACGAAGCGGTTTCTGGTGGCTTATTTTGGTTGCGGGATCGTTGGCGGTCTGCTGCAAGCCGGATTGATGGTTTTGTTTCCGGCCCATTTTGGGGCGTCGGTCGTTGGCGCGTCAGCGGGCGTGATGGGTATTTTCGCCATTTTTGCCCGGCTGGAGTCGGATTCCGAAATTCGGCTTAATTTCATCCTTCCGATTCGCGCCGGGGTTTTATTATGGATTACCGCCGGCATTTCCCTGTTCTTCACTCTCGTTCCATCTTCCCGGGGTGGCGGCACCGCGCACGCCGCTCACCTGGGCGGCATCCTTGCGGGTCTGGCTTGGGTGAAACTTGGCTGGCATCGGGACTTCGTTGTCTTGCCGTGGGAAAACCTGCGGCGGTGGATGCGATTCTGGCGTCCATTTCAAACGCCGGCACGCAAACAGGAACTGATTCGGACCGCGGCGACGCGGGGCCGCCCGTGGCGGAGCGCCGGGGTGAAAGCGGAAGCCGACCTGGCCCCGGAAGAATTCATCAGCCGCGAAGTGGACCCGATCCTGGATAAGATTTCCGCCCATGGGATTCAAAGCCTGACGGAGGGGGAGCGAAAAACCCTCGCCGACGCACAGAAGAAAATGGCCAAACGTTGACCGAGCGTCCTCAACGCTGTTTTCTTAACCTTTACGCTTCCAGCTTGCGCACTGATTCCATCGCCGGCGGTTAAATATTCCGGAGACTGACCATCTGTTGGGCTTCGACATCCCAAACCTTCAAACGCAGGCAGCGGAGAATTTCCATCGGCCGGAGGGAGGTGGTTTTGGGCGACTTCAACTCGG
>JANYBF010000631.1 GCA_025360895.1 Verrucomicrobiota bacterium | reverse complement strand
CGCGCCGGAGGAAATCGAAAAACTCGTCACGTTTCCCATCGAAAACGAGATGGCCGGCATCCCCGGTCTGACAGAGTTGCGCTCGCTCTCCAAGTTCGGTCTGTCGCAAGTCACGCTCGTCTTTGAGGACGGCACGGACATCTATCGCTCGCGCCAGCTTGTGAGCGAGCGGCTGCAGACCGTTCTCGATGAGCTTCCGCCCGGCCTCTCGCCCCGGCTCGCCCCCGTCACCACCGGGCTTGGCGAGATTTATTACTACGCGGTGGATTATGCCAGGGACGCCACGAACAAGCCGGCCACCCGCGTGGAGCAGTTGATGGAATTGAAGCTGATTCACGAATACGTCATCAAACCGCGCTTGCGCTCGACACCTGGTGTGGCCGAAGTGAGCACCACCGGCGGCTACGAGAAACAAATCGTCATCCAGCCCAATCCCGACAAGCTCAAGAGCGTTGGCATGTCGTTCAGCGAAATCGCCGATGCCATCGGTGAGAACGTCGAGAACGTGGGAGGCAGCGTCATTCAACTCGGCGGCGAGCAGGTCGTGGTGCGCGCGGCGGGCAGGGTGCAAACCGTCGAAGACATCGAGCAATTGCCGCTCAAGTTTGGCGCGCGTGCGACACCGCTGCGGGTGCGCGACGTGGCGGATGCGGGCATCGGCTCTGCGGTCCGCACTGGTGCGGCGACCGTGGACGGAGCGGAGGGACTGGTCTGCGCGGCCTTGATGCTCATCAATGAAAACAGCCGACTCGTTTCGAAGGCGGTGGCCGGTCGGCTTCAAGAAATTCAATCCAAACTGCCGCCGGGAATTCAGATCCGTCCATTGTATGACCGAACGGTTCTGGTGGATCACACCATCCGCACAGTGGAGACGAGCTTGTTCGAAGGCGCAATCCTCGTGGTCGTCGTGTTGCTCGTCATGCTCGGCAACTGGCGCGCGGCATTCATCGTCGCACTCGCCATCCCGCTGTCGCTCCTGTTCGCCATGACGGGCATGGTGCAGGGCCGCGTCTCCGGGAATTTGATGAGTCTGGGCGCGATTGACTTTGGCCTCATCATAGATGGCGCGGTGGTGATGGTGGAGAACATTATCCGCCATCTCGCCGAAAAACAGCACAAGCTCAAGCGACGTCTCACCGGAACGGAACGCGCCCATGAAGTGCTTGTGGCCGCAAAGGAAGTCGCCAGCCCGATGTTCTTCGGCGTCGTCATCATCACGGTGGTCTATTTCCCGATTCTCGCGCTGACTGGCATTGAGGGTAAAATGTTCAAGCCGATGGCCATCACCGTCATCTTCGCGCTCGTCGGCGCGCTTGTATTGGCACTCACGCTCATGCCCGCGCTCTGCTCGTATCTGCTTGGCGGAAACATCAGGGAGAAAGACAGCTTCCTAGTGAAAGCGGCGAAGAAAGTTTATGCTCCGGTGCTCAATCTCTCGCTCCGCTTCCGTTGGCGTTTCACGAGCACGGCAGTGGTGTTGCTCGCACTGGCGGTGCTCGTGTTCACGCGGCTCGGCGCGGAATTCGTACCGCAATTGGACGAAGGCGACTTCACGGTGCAATTCATCCGCACCACCAGCATCGGCATGGATGCCAGCTTGGCGATGCAGGAACGCACCGAGAAGCCGCTGCTGGAAAAATTCCCGGAGATTTCCCACACCTTCTCCCGCGTGGGCACGGATGAGGTCGCCACCGATCCCATGGGGGGCGAACGTCGGGGACACCTATGTCATGCTCAAACCTCGCGGTCAGTGGCGGAAGGTGGACGGAAAGCCAATCGAAAAGGAGGTGCTGGCCGCGCTGGTGGCCGAAGAAATCGGACGAAGTGCGCCCGGTCAGGGTGCGCTGGTCAGCCAACCCATCGAAATGCGTTTCAACGAAATCCTTGAAGGCACGCGCGCCGACATCGCGGTGAAAGTGTTCGGCGAGGACTTCGCGGAGATTGAAAAAATCGCCAGCGAAGCCCGTGAGATTCTGGAAAAAATCCCCGGCGCGGCGGACGTGGAGTTCGACGCGCTCGGCAAATCGCCCTTGCTCGAAATCGTTCCCAAGCGCGAGGCCATGAGCCGCTACAATCTGCACGCCGCCGAGTTGAACCGCGTCGTCGGCACGGCGCTGGCCGGGCAGGAAGTGGGCAAACTCGTCGAGGGCAACCGCCGCTTCGACATCGTGGTGCGTTTGAGCGAAAATCTGCGCGAGCAGATTGATGAATTGAAACGCCTGCCCGTTCGCGTGGACGACGGCGGGTTGCTCACGCTCGGCCAGGTCGCTGATTTCAAAGTCGGGGAGCAGGTTGCCGCCATCTCGCGCGAATACGGCCAGCGCCGCGCCGCCATCATGATCAACTTGCGCGGACGCGACGTGGAAAGCTTCGTTCTCGAAGCACAGGAGAAAGTCGCCGCGCAAATCAAACTGCCCGACGGTTACTCCATCGAGTTCGGCGGCCAGTTCAAGAACTTGCAGGAAGCGCGAGCGCGGCTTGCCATCGTCGTGCCCATCGCGTTAGCCCTCATCTTCGCGCTGGTGTTCATGGCGCTCGGCAGCTTGCGGCAAACACTGCTGGTTTATACCGGCATTCCGCTCGCCGTGACCGGCGGCATCTTCGCGCTGTGGGCGCGTGGGTTGCCATTCAGCATCTCGGCGGGCGTCGGTTTCATCGCTTTGAGTGGCGTGGCCGTGCTGAATGGATTGATGATGATTTCCTACTTCAACCTGCTTCGTGAACAAGGCCACGACGTGGCCACCAGCGTCCGCGAAGGCGCTATGACCCGTTTGCGTCCCGTGTTGATGACCGCGCTCGTGGCGGCGATCGGTTTCCTGCCGATGGCGATCGCAACGGGTGCTGGCGCGGAAGTCCAACGCCCGCTCGCCACGGTTGTGATCGGCGGCATTTTAAGTTCAACTTTCCTCACGCTCGTATTACTCCCAACGCTTTATGAGTGGATTGAGGGCAGACGAAAACCAACCACCAAAGAAACAATCGCACCATGAAAACAAACCTTCGCCGCTTCGCCATCGCTGTCGCCCTCTGCGCCAGCCTCGCGCTCCCGGCTGTCGCCGAAGATAAACCCGCCCAGAAAGCCAGGCCCAAAGGCGGACGCCTGCTCGACAGGACCGAGCCGCACGCCGAGTTCGTCATCGAGAAAGATCGCAACGTCACCATCAACTTCTACGCGGACCACATGAAGCCTGCTGCCGTCACCACGCAGAGCGCAACCGTGATCGCCACGCCCGCGAGCGGCAAGACAACGATTGAGTTCGAGCGGAAAGGCGGCTCACTCGTGAGCAAGACAAAGTTGCCCGAAGGCGAAGGCTACAACCTCGCCGTGCAATTCAAACAAACCACCGACTCCAAGCCGCAGAACTTTCGCTTCGAGCTCGACCTCACCGCCTGCGCCGAATGCAAGCGCGCCGAATACGCGTGCATTTGCGAGCACTGAGCCCGGTGCGCGAGGCAGCCCGCTTCTATTCGACGTACCGCTCCAACACGACCAAAAGTTCCTGTAAATGTTTGCGCCCTTCCGCTGGCGAGTGGGCGTGTTCAATGCAGTGCTGCGTGTGGGAATGAATCAAGGTTTCCGACAGTGACTTGATGGCTTTCCGCGCGGAAACCAATTGCATGAGGATCTCCGAGCAATCACGGTCTGCTTCCAGCATCCGCTCAATGGCGTTCAGCTGACCGACAATCCGGCGCACCCGGAGTTTCTGGGCCTCGCGCTCGCTGCGGGTATGATTGTGCTTTTTCATTCACTGCAAGAATAACCATCGGGCAGGGAAAGTTCAATCCTTGCCTTGTATAGGGGGTGGGGGTATGCTCCACCTGTGACATCGTTCAATGACTATCTGGCGCAAGGTAATGCCTGGCTGTTCATTCCCGCCGCGATGGTGTTGGGTGCGTTGCACGGATTGGAGCCGGGACACAGCAAGACGATGATGGCCGCGTTCATCGTCGCCATTCGCGGCACGGTGCGACAAGCGGTGTTGCTGGGCGCCTCCGCCACGCTTTCGCATACCGCCGTCATCTGGGTTTTGGCCGTTATCGGTCTGCATTACTCCGGGCAATTCAACGCCGAGCAGACCGAGCCCTATTTCCAAGTGGTGACCGGGGTGTTGGTAATCGCCATGGCCCTCTGGATGTTCGTCCGCACCCGCCGGGAAGTTCACGCCGCCGAAAATTACGCCCACGCCCACGGTCAGCCATATAGCCATCCGCACGAACACGCGCCTAAGCACCGCCATAACGAGCATCACCACTCGGCTGCGGCGTATCAAGACGATCATGAGCGCGGGCACGCCGAAGCCATTGAGAAACGCTTTGCGAACCGACAGGTGACAACCGGTCAGTTAATCCTGTTCGGACTGACGGGCGGGTTGCTGCCGTGTCCGGCGGCTTTTGCGGTGTTGCTGGTTTGTCTTTAGCTCAAGAAATTCACTTTGGGATTTGCGTTGGTGCTGGCGTTCAGTGTCGGCCTGGCACTCACACTTGTCACGGTTGGTTCGGTCGCCGCGCTCTCCGTGCGCCATGCAACCAAGCGGTTCAAAAGCTTTGGTGAACTCGCCCGCAAGCTGCCTTATGTCAGTTCTGCCGTGATGATTCCCATTGGCCTGTTGATAGTGGTTCAAGGATTCAGGACCTTGCTGCATTGGTAAGCACCGTTGGTCACAGCCAAGGCGCTGCAATTGGTCCGGGTTTATTTTGAAGCATTCTCACCTTCGCTGTCGCCCTCTGCCTTCCCGCGGACAAGTACGAACACAAGGCACGCCCCCCGCCACCGGCGGCGAGGGCAAGTGCGCTGAATGCGCCTGGGCCTGCGAATATTGATATAAGTCCGGCCAGCGGGAAAAGTCACGGTTACGTTCCGCGCCTCGCGACCGCCAGTTTGCTGGGCAACGGTTCGCACTGGCGGGTTTGTTGGCAATCGTTGCAAACTCCGTGAACTTCGCAATCCTGTTTCACGGGAGAGAATTCGCGAGCAGCGGCAGCCGCGGCGATCTTACTGACCGTGGCGGTCGCCAATCGCAACAAGACCGTGCGACCACATTCGCGACAGATGAGGAAATGATTATTTTCGCCAGGCACATTCAAGCAGAAATGACTCTCCTTCCGCGACGTGCCGACCAGGCGCACGATGTCCGCATCTTTGAACAACCTCAGCGTCCGGTACACAGTCGTTACGTCGCAATGCCCTTGCACACCGTCGGCTTGTGAAATCATCTCCAACATTACCGGCACGCGGCGCGACGAGAGGAATTGCAAGATCGCCCGCCGCACGAGTGTCAACCGCATCTGCGCCGCGCGACACACGCTGATGGCCCAGACGAGATGTTGTTCGGACGTGGTCACGGGTAATTTAACTTTGCGCGGAACTGAAAGTATCGGCTCCGATTCGCAGAGGATGGAGCAAAGTCGCGCAGCGTGACCGTCTCCGTCGCCCCAAGGTCAATCACGCTCACGAGGTTAGTCAGTGGCAACCACGAACCGCTGTCCAACTGGCTGTTCACCACCGGCTCATAGCTCAAGTCCGTGGCGGCTTTGACACGCGTGAAAGTTAGCGCGCCATAAGTGTCTAAACCGACCGCGACGAATGAGAACGGCGGCAACCCGGCGGTATCCGGCGTGTTGGGGTTCAGCGCCAGCGCATATTCGAGCGCGTTGACAACGCCGTCTCCGTCTGGATCAGAGTCCGGTCCGTTGATAAAGGCTGACGTGCCGACCGG
>JANYBF010000630.1 GCA_025360895.1 Verrucomicrobiota bacterium | reverse complement strand
CCGGACACCGGCCCGCCGTGCGGACGCCGCCGGCATCCATTTTGAAACCACAGCCGCCACACCATCCATAGCGCCTCGCTGACAATGTTCCCGGCCATTTTCGAGTGCCCTTGGACGCGTTCGGTAAAAATAATCGGCACTTCAGCGATGCGATAACCTTGCCGCCACAATTTATGGGTGAGTTCGATCTGGAAGCTGTAACCGTTCGATTGCACCGCCGCGAGATCCAAAGCGGCCAGCGCCCGGCGGCGGAAACATTTGTAGCCGCCGGTTGGATCCGTGATCGGCAGGCCGGTGATGATTTTCACATAAGCCGCCGCGCCCTTGCTCAACATCAGCCGGCTTAGCGGCCAGTTGATGATCCGGATGCCGTTGATGTAGCGCGAACCGATCACCAGATCGGCGGCTTGCGCGGCTTCGAGCAGCACGGGCACGTCGTTGGGGTTGTGCGAGAAATCACCGTCCATCTCAAACACGAACTCGTAGTTGCGTTCGAGCGCCCACTTGAAGCCCGCGAGATAGGCGCGGCCCAAACCGTTTTTCTCCGCCCGGTGGAGAACCTGAATTTCCGGATGCTGCGCGGCCAGTTCCTCGGCGAGAATACCGGTGCCATCGGGAGAATTATCGTCCACGACCAGCAAGTCCACTTTGACCGGGAGTTGCAGAAGCTGCTGCGCCATGCGCGGGAGATTTTCCCGTTCATTATACGTCGGCATAACGATGAGCGTTGAATGCATGCTGCGCTAGGCCGGAAATAAATACGGGACGAAGGTTGCCAAAACAAGTTGCGATTTACATCGCCAAGGCCGGGCTTTTCACACGATTTCTGAGAATGTGCAAAAAATATGCGGCAAACACACTGAAAAAAGTAGCGCCATGGCGAGCGAAAGGCTCAAAAACCAAGACCGCGTTCGCCATCCTTCCAAGAAAAAAATCCACCCCTCTACCCACAAAAAGATAGTACTGATAATCCAAGCAATTGCGCCGAGAACCGTGCCAACTTGAAATACAATCAGGAATGGTTCCAATTGTTTCGGACCACGTATTTGCTCCATGCCCCCGAGCAGCAGCATGAGCACTACGATCAGCAAAAAGCCGAGGACTCCTACCCTGAAGGCCATATTAAAACCCTATCCATGCTATTGATGATGCCGCGCGTCACGTCGTCCGAAGGGGGTGCAACCATCCTGCACCCACGATATGCACAGTGGCCTCGTGCCGGCCGGATCAACTCCGCGAGGCGGACCGGCGTCGCAACGGCCCTTTATATTTTCACCTTGAACTGCTCCCCCTTTTTCACCGATTGCACAAAGGCGGTGAGGAGTTGGGGGATTTGTTTCAGGTCTTTCAGGCTCACGACTTCGACCGGCGAATGCATGTAACGGTTGGGTAAACTGATCAATGCACTCGCAATGCCGCCACGCGTCCAGAAAATCACGTCCGTGTCCGTGCCGCTGCTGGCCGACATGGCCTCGTGTTGCAATGGGATTTTCTTGGCCGTGGCCACAGTTTCAAGCCGGGCAACGACCTCGGGATGATTACAGCCACCGTGCGTGATCGCCGGGCCGCTACCGATCTTGATGTCGCCATGTTGCGTCTTGCTCACCGTGGGATAATCCGTCGCGTGCGTGACATCCACCACCAGCGCAATATCGGGCTTGAGGGAATACGCGATCTGGCGCGCGCCCAGCAAACCCACTTCCTCCTGCACGTTTGAAACCGCGCAGACTTCCGCGTGAAACTTGATCTTTGATTCGGCCAGCAGCCGCAGCGCCTCCGCCACGGCGAAGGTCCCGATGCGATTGTCAAACGCCCGGGCTACCGCCAGATCGCCCCGCAAAATATCGAACTCGTCCACCAGCGTGATCGGGTCGCCGATGCGCACCAGTTTTTCGGCCTCGCTGCGTTTGCCGACCCCAATGTCTATGAAGAGGTCGTGGATCTTCGGGGGCTTGGGCTCACCCTCCAGTTTCGTGAGATGGGGCGCGACGTTGCCCACCACCCCTTTGACCGGGCCTTGGCGGGTGTGAATGACGATCCGTTGCGCCTTGGTGATGGCCGCGTCCACACCGCCCATGCGCCGAACGTAGAGGTAGCCATTGTCATCAATGTAGTTCACGACCATGGCGATTTCGTCCGCGTGCGCGGCGAGCATGATACGGGGCGAGCCGCCTTTGTTCCGCACTGCCACGCAATTGCCATAGGCGTCGGAGAATGTTTCTTCGGCAAACTGCTTGGCGTAGTCGAGCCAGACGCGCTGCCCCCGCGTTTCATGCCCGACCGGGCTCGGGGTATTGACCAGTTTACGGAGAAAGTTCAGTGATGATTCACGCATGGCCGGAAGGTAGAAAGCCATCCCTTGCGAGTCGAGGCGCAAATGAACGGCAAAAGAAACAAAAGTGAGGCAAAAAGAGGCGTTGACACCTCGCCGCGTTTTTGGTTTCATCTGCGCCCCTTTGGGGACAAACTTATGTACGCTGTCTTAGAAACCGGAAGTAAACAATATCGCGTCAGTGCGGGCGATACCTTGAAAATTGAACGCCTGCCCATTGAGGCCGGCAAGCCCGTCACATTTGACCGCGTCTTGCTGGTCAACGCCGACGGCAAAGTTATGGTGGGATCACCCACCGTCACGGGCGCGACCGTGGTGGCGGATGTCGTCGAACACATTCGCGGCGATAAGGTGGTCACCTTCAAGATGAAACGCCGCAAAGGCTATCACAAGACCATCGGCCACCGGCAGGAACTGACCGTGGTGAAGGTGACGGAAATCAAAGCCTGAGGAGAATTTATGGCACATAAAAAAGGTCAAGGCAGCGTTCGGAACGGGCGCGACAGCATCAGCAAACGATTAGGGGTAAAAGCGTATGGTAGCGAAACCGTCACCGCCGGGAGCATTATCATCCGGCAACGGGGGTCGAAGTTCCTTGCGGGCGAAAACGTCGGCACGGGTCGCGATTGGACCCTGTTTGCATTGACCGCTGGCCGCGTGAAGTTCGACAAGAACGGCCGCCGCGTGAACATCGTAGCCGAAGCGGCAACCGCGAAGAATTAGCCTTCCGAAAACCATTTCAGGGCGAGGCCACACGCCTCGCCTTTTTTATTTCCCGAGTCGTTCTCATGCGCTTAACATTCAGCGTGATCTCCCGACTCCCAGATCAAGATTAGCATGTTCATTGACGAAATTAAAATTTACGCCCAAGCGGGGCACGGCGGCAAAGGCGCGGTCGCCTTCCATCGCGAGGCCTATATCCCCAAGGGCGGCCCCAGCGGCGGCAACGGCGGGCGGGGCGGCAGTGTTATTTTACAGGCGGATCACGACCTGAATAATCTCATCGCGCAGTATTATGTACCGCGCCTGATTGCCCAAGTAGGCGAAGCCGGGATGGGCAAGGGCATGGACGGCCACGCCGGCAAAGACCTCGTCATCAAAGTTCCCTGTGGCACGCTCGTCTGGCGGTTGCCTTCAGCCGCCAAACCCGCCGAAGATGAATCCGCCGAAGTGGACGAAGACCAGCCCGTGCTCAAAACCAGCACCGGCAAACGCCCCTTGATCCGCCATGCCGGAGGGGAAATGGCGCAGGAAATTGATTTAAGCAAAGAGGATGCGGACGAAACAGCCACCCTGCATTCAACCAAGGGTGAACTGGTCGCTGACCTGACCCAACACGGACAGCAGTTTCTTTTGTGCAAAGGCGGACGCGGCGGCTTGGGCAATCGCAACTTTGCCACCGCCCGGCATCAAACGCCGCGCTTCGCGCAACCGGGCGAGCCGGGCGACGAAGGTGAATTTCAGTTGGAACTGCGGATCGTGGCCGAAGTGGGCATTGTCGGTTATCCGAACGCCGGCAAGTCCACGTTACTCACGGCGATATCCCGGGCGCGGCCCAAGGTGGCGCCGTATCCTTTTACCACGTTGCACCCGCAGATTGGCATCCTGGAGTATGCCGATTGGAAGCGGCTCACGGTCTGCGACGTGCCGGGCCTGATTGAAGGGGCGCATCAAAACGTCGGTCTCGGCCATAAATTCCTGCGCCACATCCGGCGCTGCACCATCCTCGTGCTGTTGCTCGACATGGCGGGCACGGACAATCGCGCGCCTTGGGACGATTACGCGCAGTTGCTCAAAGAACTGGAGCTTTACGATCCAGCGATGCTGAAAAAACCCCGCTATGTCGTCGCGAATAAAATGGACGAACCGGCGGCCGAAGAGAACTTGAAGAAATTCAAACGCAAGATTAAGAAAGTCCCCGTCTTGCCTATCGCCGCCGGATTCGACCAAGGCATCGAGGAGTTCAAAAAACTGGTCCGTGATGCGGTGGAAAAAGCTTCTGGGAAATAGCGGTAGCCGGTAAAACCAGTCAGCGATCGGGGCCGTTAAGGTTTACCCTTGGCTGATTTTTTGATCGCCTCGGCTTGGGTTGCAGCTGGCAGTTTTTCCAGCACTCCCGGTTTTCAGTCCGCCACGTAAACATTTTTTAACTCGGTATAACCTTCCATCGCCGCCATGCCGAGATCACGGCCGAGGCCGCTTTGCTTGAATCCGCCGAACGGCGCTTCAACGTGGACGCTGCTGTGGGAGTTAATGCTCAACACGCCGCTCTCAACGCGGCGAGCCACGCGAAACGCCCGGCGTAGATCGTTCGTCCAGATGGAACCGCTTAATCCGAAGGGCGAGGCGTTGACTTCCTGTAGCATGGCCGCTTCGTCGTCAAACGGCGTGAGGCAAACCACCGGGCCGAAGATCTCTTCGCGCCAGCAGCGATCGGTCTTGCCGACATCGAGCAAGACGGTTGGTTCAAGATAGTAACCCTTGGGATGCGGTCGCGCGCCGCCGCAGGCGAACTTGCTGCCGCGCGTCCGGGCGTCCGTAATAAATTCCTCCACCGCCGCCCGCTGATTTGCCGAAACGAGCGGGCCGAGCTGGGTTTCCGTTTTGGTTGGATCGCCGACCACGAGTTTTTTCGTTGCGGCGACAAAGCGGTCCACAAATTTGTCGTAGATGCTGCGTTCAATGAACATCCGGCTGCGGGCGCAGCAATCCTGCCCGGTGTTGGCAAACACGCTCATGGGCGAGGCATCGGCTGCCGCCTGCCAGTCCGCATCGGCGAACACGATGTTTGGCGATTTGCCGCCCAGTTCCAACGACACGCGCTTGAAATCGCGCGCCGCCAGTTCCATCGCGCGGCGGCCCACTTCGGTCGAACCGGTCAGGGAAACCTTGCGGATTTTCGGATGGGTGATCAATGCCTCGCCAATTGCTCCGCCCGGACCGGGCACTACTTGCAACACTCCTGGCGGCAAGCCAGCGGCGTGGGCCAGTTCCCCCAGCTTGAGCGCGGTGAGCGGCGAGAGCGACGCCGGCTTGAGCACGACACAGTTGCCGGCCGCGAGCGCGGGCGCGGCTTTCCAGCACCCGATCGGGAACGGAAAATTCCACGGCACAATCGCCGCCACGACGCCCATCGGCTGCCGCAAGGTAAAATCAAGGCCGCCTCGCGCCACCGGGAGCGTTTCGCCGCCGAAACGTGAAATGGCACCCGCGTAATACTCGAACACCCGGGCGCCCAACCCGGCCTCGTCGCGCGCGTCGCCGATCGGCTTGCCGATTTGCAGCATTTCGAGTTGCGCGATTTCTTCGAGATGTTCGCGCAACTTGCTGGCGACATTGAATAGAATGGTCGCCCGTTTGCCCGGCGCCAGATCGCGCCAGCCGGATTCCCATGCGCACTGGGCGGATTCCACCGCGGCGTTCACTTCGGACACGTCGGCCGCTGCCACATCGCAGAGTGCGATTTCGGTCGCGGGATTGATGAGAGTGGTGCGGCGACCGGACTTGGAGTCGCGGAACGCGCCATCAATGAACAGTTGTGTCGGATAGGTCATAGCACTTCGAGATACAGGTTTCGGAAATCATCGGCCGTCACGGGGACGACATTGGTTTTGTGACAGGGGTCATCCACGGCCTGGGCGACGAGGGCGTCGAGTTGCTCGCGCTTGACACCATGCTCACTGAGTCGGGTGTTGAGGCCAATCCGCTTCAGAAAATCGGTGATGAAGGCAATGGTTTGCTGATCAGCTTCGGCGGGGGAGCTTTTCAAAACCTCCAACCCGCACGCCAGGCCAACGCGGCGGTAGATGCCAGGTTTGCGCGTCGAGCAGAACTTCATTCCAGCCACGAGGCAAAGCGCATTTGCCAGACCGTGATGCATGCCGCAAATCGTGGAGAGCGGGTGGGCGAGCGAATGTACGACACCCAAATCCTTCTGAAACGCCACCGCACCCATTGCCGCTGCGACGAGCATGTGACCACGCGCTTCGAGGTCGTTACCTTTCGCACAGGCGCGTGGGAGAGCCTCAACGATCAGGCGGATTCCCTCGAGCGCAATGCCGTCGCACATGGGATGAAACTGGGGGCAGGTGAAGCTTTCGATGCAATGCGTCAGCGCGTCCGCGCCGGTGGCGGCAGTGAGCTTGGCCGGCAAACCGACCGTGAGCTGCGGGTCCAGAATGACAAGTTTCGCCAGCAGCTCGGGATGAAAGAGGACGGCTTTCCGGTGCGTGGCGTCCAACGTGATGACGGAGCTGCGACCGACTTCACTTCCGGTGCCAGCGGTGGTCGGGATGGCGATGCAAGGTGCGAGCCCGGACCAATCGGGTTCATCGTAGAATTTGGTGAAGTCGAAGCCCGGCCGTTTGACCAGGAGGCGCGCGGCTTTGCCTACGTCCAACGGGCTGCCACCGCCGAGCGCGATCACGCCATCGCAGCCGTAGTCGCGATAGCATTGGGCGGCTTCCCGAACGTCCTGCTCAACGGGATTGGGATGCACTCCGGAATAGAGAAACCAATCCCGATCCTTCCCGGCTGCGCCCAACGCTTCCGCCACCGCCCGAAACGTTGCCGTGTTTACCAGTCCGCCATCGGTGACGACCAGCGGGCGGCGGATCGAAAGCTTTTGGCACCGCGCGACCAGTTCGGAAACGGCGCCGGGGCCGTAGAGGGTTGGGGTTGGAAATGAAAATGAGGTCAGGTGCATAAAGTGAAAGTCAGATCAGTTCAATGTCTTCCCGCCGCCGTTGCGTGAAACGGCAGTAGTGCGTGTAGCCAGCGTTTTTTGCCAAGGCAACCGCCTCGGCGAAATTCAGGCCCACTTCGTGGGGCGCATGCGCATCCGAGCCGAATGTGATCGGCACGCCATGTTGTGCCGCCAACTGGACGATCTGCGGGCTGGGATAAATCTCCTTGCAGTCCTTACGGAGGCCGGCGGTGTTGAGTTCCATCGCCACGCCCTGGCGCCGGGCGGCCGCCAGAAACTTGGTGAACAGCGGCGTGCAATCCTGCTTTGGGTAAAAACAAAATTTCTTGCAGAGATCGGCGTGTCCGATGATTTCAAACAGGCCCGATTCCGCCGCCAGCGTGAGCCGGTCGAAATAAGCCGTCCACACTTCAAAGACATCGCGGTTTTGCCATTCTGAAATCTTGTTCGGATTATCCAGGGCCCAGGAGTCCGAGACGTAATGGACGGAACCAATCAAATAATCCCAAGGATGCCGCGCGGCCAGTTGTTTGATCCAATCCTCGAGGCCGGGAATGAAATCCACTTCCAAGGCCAGCTTGATGATCAATTGCGGGTGATCGCGGCGGGCCCGTTGGACGTTTTTGACATAGGTGTCGAGGTCTTCCTGGCGCAAACGCCAATCGTCCCAGTCGTCTCGCGGCATGGGATTGTGTTCGGAAAAGCCGATTTCCGAAAGGCCCAGGCGGACGGCTTGCGCTGCCAGCTCAGTGGGCTCGCCGGTGGCGTGCCGACACAGCGGCGTGTGCATGTGATAATCCGCAGGTAACGACATCAATAGAAGCTATTCGGTGTTTCCGCTGGGCGACAAGTCTATTCCGGGATGTCCGCTGCTTTGAACTCCACCTAGTGGCGCTCTGCTTGAGTCAGTCAGAAATTCGCAGCCTTCGCCCCGTCCTACTTCTTTGCTGCCCGCGGGAGGATCAGGTGTTGAATCCAGTTGCGGAACTCGGTGGTGCGGATTCGCGGGTCAAGCACGTCGTCGTCGATGACGAGTTGCCAGCGGAGGTCTTTGCGCTGCGGTTCGGCGTGGAGTGCTTCCATGCGGTCCACATGCGCCATCAGGTCGTCGTGATCGCGGTAAAAACCAATCGGAATCAACTTGGATTCGCGCGCAACCGTCAGACGCGCCATTTCGTGCAAGTCGTATTCGGGATGATATTGCACTCCCCAGAACTCGCCCTTCTTGTGCTTTACCGTGATGGCCTGGACGCCCGTCCAATTGTTCGTGGCCAGCCATTGGCTTCCCCGGGGCAACGATGTCACTTCATCCACATGGCTGATGAATCCCTCAAACACGTCGGTGCGACCGGCCATCATGGGATGCTTTTTGCCTTGCGGCGTCAGGCGGATGCGGCGCGCGATTCCCATTTCGCGGCCTTTCGGATTGGCTTTGACGTTGCCGCCCGCCGCGTAGGCCGCCATCTGGAGTCCCCAGCAACTGCCGAATTGCGGCGTGCCGGCCTCGTAGCCACGTTTCGCAAGCTCGATTTGGCTCAGCACGCGCGGCTCCTTTTCATAGATGGTCGCGTTGCAGCCCGTCCACAGGATGCCGGTGTAATCCTTGAGCGCCACGCCCGTGGGAATTTCCGCGCCGGGGTCGCTGGGAAAGAAGAGGTCGGCATGAGCGCGGGGCAATTCGCGCTGGAGCATTTCGCGGTAAAGATCGGCGGCGAGTTTCATGCCCGCCGCGGCGAGATCGTCGCGGCTCGCGCAATTGTAGCCGTCCACGATCAGAAAATTCATTTTGGCACCGGTGACTTTTCGCATGGCAGTTGAAATCAGGATTCAAGTTTCTGCAGAATCGTCCGCAGTTCGCGGAAATCGCGGCAAACGGCGTCGGCCTGGGAGTTGGGGCCGCCTCGGTCTTTGGCAATCGGCACGAGGATCCCCCGCGCGCCAACGGCATGCGGCCCGGCAATGTCCTTGGCTTCACGGTCGCCAATATGCACGATCTCTTCCAAAGTGCAGCCTGTGTTTTTTGCGACGGCGCGGAAGGCACGCGGATCGGGTTTTGAGTAACCGACTTCATCCGAGAACACAAAATAATCAAAATAATGGAGCAGGCCGTAATGCCGGAGCAGCTCGCGCAAGGCCCGGCCCGGACTGAAAATGGCATCGGAGATGACCGCCAATTTGTATTTGCCCTTGATGCTTTCCAGCGCTTCGCCGACGCCCGGCAACAGGTCGGGTTTGACTTCGAGTTCCATGTCCTCGTGCAGGCGGACCAGCTCGGCAAATTCCTTTTCGGGAAGTTTCCGCCCCAAACCTTGTAGTAGAATGGTGAGCCGGACAGTAACGGGCCACGTTACATTTTGGCCGTACCAGACTTCGCGAAACGCCGCGTCGGTCGTATCGTAGCAACGGTCAATCATTTCCCGCGCAATGGGGCCGTGGCGTTCGAGGAATTGCTGGACGAGCTGGCGGCGTTGTATTGACTTGGGCGGCAATCCTGCCGCAGCACGCTTCGGTTCATCCGAGTCGTCAATGAACACAGTGTCCCACAAATCAAAAGAAACCGTTTTAATCGGCCGGCTCATATCTTCCTTTCTGTTTTCGCATATCTAATTTCCATTTCATCACAATTCATCAGTCTGGACCGTGAACATTGTGCGCTATTCGCGCTGCTCGGCAGCCGTGGGCGCCGCGCGTTTTCCGGAGCGGAATAATCGTAAGCGACAGCCGGAACGGATGTCATTCTTTTTGTGTTACCGGATTAGAGCCGAAGCGGAAGGAAGGTTTGCCGCGCGATTTCAAAAAATCGTTTCCGCGCGACCGACCCGCAATTGTTCGCCGAATTCGGCGAGATTCGTCACCACCAAATCGGGCGGTGGTTGATGTGCCTCGGCCCTGGCCGCTGTCACTTCCCCCGTGAGCACCAGCACCCCGAGCACACCCGCATAGCTTGCCATCGCCATGTCAGTTTCGAGGCGATCACCTACCATCGCCAACTGTTCCGGTTGCAGCCCCGTCCGCTCCAACAGTCCATGCAGCATCCAAGGGTCGGGCTTGCCGAGGGTGACGTCGGGGGGCCGCCCAGTCGCCGCGTGGAGCGCCGCGCAGACAGAGCCGCAATCCACCAGCACAGTCGGGGCGGCGGTGGGACAAATGTAGTCCGGGTGCGACGCCAGGTAGGGCTTGCCCTGTTTGATCCACCACGCCGCGCGACACAGCCGCGCAAAAGTCAGCTCGGAGTCAAACCCCACCACCACGGCGTCCGGCTCATCGGTCGCGGAATCGGAGACCACCGTATAACCGACCGCCGCGATTTCCTCCTGCATGCTGGCCGTGCCCAGCACGAATATTTTTCGCACGGCGGGCATTGCCTGCCGGAGATAATCGAGCGTTACCTGCGTAGAAGTCAGCAACTGCCCCTTCGTCACCGTGACCCCCAGCCGGCGCAGGTGGGCGCGGTGACCTTTGACGCTCCGGGAGGAGTTATTCGTGAGGAAGGTGTAGCCAATGCCCAGTTCAGTGAGCCAGGCCAGAAACCAATTGGTGAACTCAAAGAGCTTGCCGCTGCGGTAAACCGTTCCGTCCATATCCAGGGCAATATGCTTGATCTGGCGCAGCCGGTTTATGCCGGGATCGTCGGCACCAAACTGGGATTGGGATGGCTTACTCATTTATATATTACATGGCTTTTCGCGGCAACCCGGCTTCCGCCCGGCAGTAAACGCGCACAGTTCTGCCACGCGAGCCGCTGGCATGGTAGCTGGCTTAATGCCACGATCCGCAGTTACCGCCGCAAACCGCCGTCCGCGGCCATCACTGATTTAACGCTTTGGCGACAGCGGACTTCATTTTCGCCAGCCCCGCTTGGGTGATCTCCAAGGCGTCCATTTCCCAATACTTCCGATGGAACAACTCGAGCGACAGCACGGTCTGCCCGCCGTTATCGTGCAAGGCGCGGAGGATTGCCGTCACCGGGGCCACGCCGTCACCCGGAAAGACGCGATAACTATCATCAATTTTCTCCCGATCCGGGTCGGCGGGATAATCGTTCATGTGCAGAACGTGAATCGCGTGCCGGCTCAGCAACCGCAAACTGGTCGCCTCCGAGCCGCCCTTGTAAAGATGATAGATGTCCGCCAGCACACACGCCTTCGGATGGCCGGTCTGGATGGCCACGTCCACGCATTCACCGAGCCGGTTGAGATTCTTTGAGAAGCCCCAGAGCTCAAGCTGCGGCACGACGCCAAGCTGATCACCCGCTTCCAACAAGGCGCGATACCGTTCCGCCGCTTTCGTTAAATCCAATCGAGGCAGGTCGGTCGCACCGGAGGGCGGCGCGGCCAGTCGCTTGCCGCCGATCTGGGCGACCAGTTCCATTTCAAATTTGGCCCGCTCCAGGCCCTGCGCGCGCTTGGTGTCGTCATCCACGATCCATTGCGGGAATCCAATCGCACTTTCAACTGTGAGACCGAGATCGGCAATGCGCCGCTTCAAATCCGGCAACGAGCCGCCCGCTTTTTGATAGGTTTCGATGGCCTCGACCCACGGCTCGATGGCCTGGTAACCCGCCTTGGCCGTTACCTCGATTTCTTTGACAATCCCCAGTTTCTGTCCGCGAATAGTGGCCGTATTCAAACAAAACAGAAAACCACCGCCCGTATTGGCGGAGTTCGGCTTGGATTCCGCCCCCACCGCCGTTTGATAATTGACGGCCAGCGCGGCGCTGACCAATACGCCGGCTTGCGTGACGGCTTGCCGTCGGGAAATTTTGGGGTTCGGAGTGGGAATAGTTGTCATGGGAGATAATGGATTCAGTTTGATTCGGATTTTCTAAAGTGAGTTACTCCATTGCTTCAGCCTTGTTGCGCCGCGCTTTTAGTTCCTTCCAGGTGGTCAAAATAATTCCGCACTCCTGGATGAGTTGCTTCACCACCGGATCGGTCAATGCCTGGGCGTCCGCCAAGCGGGATGGACTCGAAGCGGTGATCAAGGGAAAGTCCTCCGTTGGAACCGAGGCGTGAAACAGAATTTCCGTCACGCCGGGTTTTAGCGATTTGAGCAGAGCGATGAGTTTTTCTGTTTTTTCTTCCGGCTTCCAAACGTAGGAATCTGTGTGGAGATCGTCAATGACCGGCAACCCGGCATTCCAGATTTTGGGAATCCATGGGCGCAATTCGCCGGCAGCCTCGGGATTTTCCCGCAAGGCGTGCGTGGCATGACCGCCAATGGCAAGAATCGGAATGCCTTTTTCCATGCCGACCTTGGCGAACCGCTCGAAATAGTCGGGCCGGGCGAAAAGCGTTCCCATGTGCGAATCCAGATGGGTAATCGGAATGCCAAGGCGCTCGGCTCGATCAACCTGGGCGCGGATTTCGGCTTCAATCTCATCTGGCGTGGCGTGTGTGGCCACTTTCTCCACGCTTTGCCAGAGACAACCCTCCTCGTCCACCAACCCGGGCACTTTGGGTTTGCCGGCGACCGGCAGCCAGCGATAGAGATTCCATTCCGACGTAAGCGTGAGGTGCAGACCGCTGTCCACGTCCGGATGCTGCTTCAAATACTTGGCGATCTCCGGCACCCAGGCGCAGGGCATCATCACGCTCCAGGAAGTCGCCACGCCTTTTTCCACGGCCTCGATGGCGCCGAGATTCGACGAATGCGACATGCCGACGTCGTCCACATGCAAAATGACAACGACGTCATCCGGCTTCCAACCCAGCCGCTCGGCAAAAGTTTTTTCCGCCCGGGTCGTTTGCGGCAGCAGGAGCGCGACCAGGACTGGGATGAATGCAAATCGAATCATAAAAATGTTTACCACAAAATACTCAACATGTCGGGCAAACCATCTCCCGGTTTCCCGCGCCAGTTCAAGAGAAAACGCCGAGCCTTGCCCCTCAGTGATGCCAGCGTCGCGTGTTTCCCAATGGCATTGTTAGCCGACATTAAGCAGCTCTTCGCATTGGCCGTTGAATCAAATTTCAAAACCCGCTTGGTCGTGGCGGTCCCTCATAAGGTTTCGCCCCCAGAACCCGGCCGCGGTTTCGCTCGACGGTGAGGAGCGCTGGATCAGTGACGCGTGGCGCTTCAATGAACCCGTGATAGCGGCCCATCCAATACGCCAGCAACCAGGCGGACGGTTGCACCACATCATTTCCGCCCGTGCCGCCATCGGCTTTCATTGTCCAGTTGTCCCAGAGCATCGGTTCCCGTTCGCGCGGCGAGAATGCCCGCGTGCCACCCGAATAAGCGACGTACCCGGGCGGCGTTTGCAGGTCGGTGCGGTGCGAATTCTGGTACGAATAAATCACCAGATCGAGCGGCCATTCGCGCAGATGCGCTGCGGCGGGTTCCACTTCGCAATCATTGCCGGTCAACGCGCCATAAATAAAATTGAACCACGGGACGTGTTCAATGCGCTCAATTTCCCAACTGCGCTCAAAACTGCGCCGGTAGATTGAACGCAGCTTGGGGTCGGTTTCGTATTTCAGCAGATTTGGGTAGCAGAGGAAGGAAAGGTGTTCGAGAAACTGCAGCACGTCCCCGGGCGGAAAAGTACACTTCTGTCGCAAGGTATATTCCGGATAACCGAGCTTCACCAGTTCTTGGTAGCCCTGCGCAAATCGCGGCTCGCCCGTCAGCACTTCGGCGGTTTTGATGAATGACAAAATTTCGAGCGCGTTCAATCCGCGCGCCGCGTTGCCCTCGCCGGCGGCGTTGAAATACTCAGGATTCCAACGGCCCCAGCGGGTCGGCTTGCCATCCAGATCAATCAACTGCCAGCCGTGTTCCATCAGATGTCCGGCCACACGCGACAGAAAGGTTTTGGCCTGTTGGATTTCTTCGCCCTGCGCCGCCAGTTCGAGGAAGAGCGCGACGGCATAAAAGTGCGCGCAAATCTCATCGCTTGATGTATCACCTTTCCACTCGAACAAACCGTCCTTTGTGTCATGCCACTCGGCGGCGGCTTCGCCGGAGCCGTGTTGAGCCTGATGGCCGCGCTCGTTTTTGGCCCAGACAGCGCGGGCGGGAAAACCTTTGATGTCGGTCATCGCTTCGAGCCAGCGAATGGTCTGGAAAGCATTGACCGCTTCGCGGCGGGCTTCGGGGTCCTTCGTCACGGCGTAGCGGTAGGCTTGAGCTGCAAGATAGTCGCACGAATAACCGCCATCGTTGTCGCCGGCTTCACGGACAAATTCCTTCAGCTTCGCGTCCCACTCCAGTTTGTGGACTAGTCCCAATCGCTTCTGTCCCCATTCCTCCAGGTGCCGTTCGTAATACGCCGCCTTCTTCAGCAATGTGTACGGCTCGTATTCGATGATGCCCAGGCCCTTGTCGGTCGCGATGAACACCACGCGGTCGCTGCTCGCGATCGCGTTCACGTGATCGTCGGGCAACCAACGTTGGCCGGCGAAGTAATGAAACTGACCGCTGGTGTTACGAACCGCCCCGCGCGTCGTGCCGATCCACAGGTCGCCGCCAAAACCGCGCGCCAGACAGGTCGTGTCCTCGTAGCACAAACCTTGTTCGCCGCGTAGTTGCGTGAGCGACATGCCGCGCAGGACGCCCAATCCACGATCCGTGGTGATGTATAACCGGCTGCCGAGGCTGAGAACGTCGCGCGTGTTCGATGACGGCAACTCGCCCCAGTCCCAAACCTTTTCCACCGGCCAGTTCCAAACATTGCGGGCGCCGAATCGAGTGTCATCAAAAATGGTGAGCCGCCCGGGACCATGCACATAAAGCGTCTCGCCGTAGGAAGCAATCCGCGTGATGGCGAACGGACTTTGCAGCGGGGTTAGTGATTCCAGCGCATCCCCTTTGACACGCCACAAGCGGTCGTCACCCGCCACTACCACTTCGCCGAGATGTCCACAAACGTCGCTCACTCCTTCGCTGGAAATCCTTTTCCACGCCCGGTTCTGAAAACGATACAGCCCTTGACTCGTGATCGCCCACAACGCGCCACCCACCGTGACCAGTCGGCTGACCGGGTCGCGCAGCTCGCTGACTGCAACAAGTTCATCGCCCTTCAATTGATAAAGCCCGGTGGCTGACCCGGCGAAAATGTTCCCTTCGTAAACCGCCACGGAAGTGAACGAAGCGCTCGCGGCTACTTTCCGCCCGACTTCCTGGAGATAGACTTCGTCGCGAGCGGGTTGCCAAAGGCGTGGCGTGGCGGCGGGCGCGGCGGACGCGCCGATTTCAAAGACGGCCCAAACCAAAATGAACCGGCCAAGGAGAGTAGGTGAAAAAGAGAACATAACTTTCATAAATTGGATGGAGATTGTCGGGCAACGGCCTCCAGAAACAAGACTCGCGAATACCCAGCGGGTGACCGCCATCACGCGGGTTTAGGCAAACTCAATTTTGGTTCACCCCGTCCGGCGAAGAACAGCCGTTTGCCGTGCCCGATGGTTGGGCTTCCTTGCGGCCGGATCAATTTTCTCCGTGGACCCGAAGCATCAAGTCTTCGGTGGCTTTGTACAATTCCGGCGTATTGAGTTTCGGATCCCGCTGCGCCGCCTGCCGCGTTTGAAGAATGAGCGCGTCCACGGCTTGTTTCTGCGCCGCGTCAATGGATTGCGTGGCCACGACCCGGTCCATGACGGCCAGCGCCCCGGTATAATCGCCGGCTTGGAAGGCGGTGTGGACCTGCGCGATATTCTGTTTGGTTGCCGCGTCGGCCTTGCCAAAACTCTGCTGTAACCGTTCGGTGGCGGGTTGGCTCGATTTCTTGCCGCACCCAACCATGGCCAGCACCACCGCCATCATCCAGGCGATTGGTTTTATCGGCGGTTTCATTGCGCATCAACTCCCGATTTAGACCTAAAACGCCGGGAGGTAGCTTTTGCCCGTCTGCGCTCGATTCGGCTGATAGAGTTCATCCGGCGTCAAACCAAAATCTCCACTCTGAAGTTTCCGATATTTCCGGTATTCGGCGTGACCGTCCACAAAGACCAGGTTGCCACCCTCCTCATGGGCATTGGATAAATTTTCGCGCATGTTGGTGGAAATAAAAGATTCATGGGTGCCCTTGCTCGCCCACATGTGCCATTCACTATAGATGTTGCTACCAATCCCTTCATTGGCTGCATCCGAACGGTTGTTAGGCTCGGGCTGATTCCATAAGTTGTGGGAGAGCGACCAAGCCTCTTGCATGAGGAGACGCTGGCCGGACGGGGAACGGCCGTGATTGGCCGACCCAAGGGAACCGTATTCACCGACAAACCCGTGCTGCTAAAAAGCGCCGGGGCATACGCCGGATTCGGATTTGGTTTCAACGACGGACAATTATAGACCGCTGGCGAAGGCAGACCGGGTTTGGTCCCCAAGTAAGAGATCAGGAGATTCAACACGTTGGGCGGCGCCACCGGGTTGTTGAAATCACCCACGGGATGTTTTTTCGGCGGCAGTTTTCGCGTGTCCTGTTCATACATTTGGAGTACCACGCCGACCTGGCGCATGTTGCTCAAACACGCAATGCGGCGGCTTTTTTCCTTCGCCTTGGACAAGGCGGGCAGGAGCATGGCCGCCAGAATGGCAATAATGGCGATGACCACCAGTAGTTCAATCAAGGTAAAGCCGCGCCCGCCGAACGTTGCGACTGAACGCAACGCACTTTTGATTACAGATGGGGCGGGCATAAGTAGCTTACTCTTAAAAATAAGCTGCTCGCCGTGGGCGTCAACCATGATTATGCCGACCAGCTCCATTCAGCATCTCCACCTTCGATCAAGGCCTCCAGCTTAAGCTCGTCGTCAACGCAACTTTATCGGCATTCCCATCGCTTCCGCCAGTGCCGTCAGAATCGCCTGCTCGGTCAGCGGTGGCACCCAGCAATAGTCGTCGGTGTAACCGTCGCGCCAGCATTGGTCGGTGGGGATATAGCCGGGCGCCCCGTCGCCAAAGCCCGCGACCATCACGAACGCTTCGGCCCGGAGCCGCTGGGCCGCGAGTTGATAGCCAACAAAGCTTTCGGCGGATAATATCGCAAACTGGGCGGCGCCGGCGTTCAAAGCCATACACGGCACATCAATGGGCCGCCCCGCGTCCACGCGTTGCCGCCAGCTTAAACCCAGGGCCGCTGTAATGCGTTTCCAACGGGTGGCATTCGTATTCGCCAAGGTGGTCTGCATTGCGGGAATGGTGAAGTCACCGGTGGTGCGCGCAGGCAGGGCGAGCTTCACAACGCGGTAATCAATACGCTGCAGCAGTTGGCGCTTGGTAGCCTGCCACGCCGCGACCATTCCCTGATACAGCCGATCCGCCAGCACCAGCCGATTCGTCGGCGGGCCGGGGTTGAACTTGCCCGCAGTGGTGTCGCCACCACAGCCGGTGAAATAAATCTGAAATACCATGGGATCGTCTTTTTGCCGCCGGTCCCGCGCCTGCCCGGGAAAATCCGCCGAAACCAAGCCCTTGCCGTACTGGCTCATGGGATGAACTGAATAACAACTCCACGCCAACACCGGTTGGTCGTCCTCCCAAAAACTGATCGTCTTGAGCCACGGATCAATTTCTCCCTCCGGCTCGCCGAAAATATCACCGCTGGCGCTGCCGCGTTCCCAAGTGATCTTGCCGTCCGGCCGCACGACGCGCCGATTGGACGCCAGTTGTTCCACCCGACCCTGCCCCATGCCAACGTGGGTCACCCGGCGGGCGAAACTCAGCGAGTGTCTCAGAGCCGCCGCCGTGCGTTGGACCGCTTGCTCGTCGAAGACCGGATCGCAGTTCCAGCCTTTGAGACCGTGTTGATCCAGCAACTGCTGCGCGGTGAGATCACAAATCGGAGCGTCGTGCTGATGCACGGTCGCCAGCATCACGCGCTCGGCGCGCGTCCCCACCGCGTCCGCCAAGCCGGCCCGCCAGCGATCGTAGGAATCGTTGTTGCACTGACACCAATCCAACGCGACCACGACGATTGGCTCGCCCGTCCCCAAGAGCACAAAGCCTTTGGCGAACAGCGGATCCATGATCTCCTTTGCATCCGCGACCCCACCGCCCATGCAAGCGTGGCCAATCGGGATGGTGATGTCCGCTTCGAAGGTGGCCACACGAAATTCCGGTCCGGCGGCCCAAGCTTTTTCCGGGTGAACGAGAACGGCGTAAATCAACGCAAGCCAGCCGATCACGTGAATCGGCCATTTCCCGTCAAGGTGGCGTGCGGCAATCATGATCATCGGCTTTTTCCTACTGCGTTTGGCCGCCGGAAGGAATCCTTTTGTTCTTCGTCACTATCGGTGAGACCGATTGCTGGCGGACTCACGTCCGCTGCTATGACATAAAAAACAAGGCATCCGGGAGGATGCCTTGTCTGACTTTAAATACTTAGAACGGATTTCTTAGCTTACGGGAACAACAGGCGATTTTGATTCTGGTCGCCGGAATTCTTCAAGCCTTCGCGCAATTTGGAGATACTCAGAGCCTGCACGCTGCCGTCGGAAAGAGCGACGTTGGCGTTCTTGCCGTGCTGGGAATTATCCATCCAAGCGGCAGTGATGGTGAGCGCGTTGGTGCCCGTCTCCGTGGCGATGGTGGCGTGGGCCTTATAGCCAAGGGTGGATGCCACCGAGTTGCCGGCCGTGCCAGCCGTACCGTTGCCCATGGCGTGATCGCCCAGCAAGAATTGCTGCGGGGAGGTTTCATCCGCGTCAACGCCGGTGAAGTAACTGATGTTGGCGTTGAGGACGCCAGAAACCGTGCCGTTGAAGGCAACGCCTTGACCGGCCGGAACGTTCGTGGCGAAGGTTGTCGCCTGAACGCGCGCGGTGTCGTACTCCGCCGGGCAGAACAGAATCTTCGGCGTGCTTAGCTCATTGGACGTGACTTGATAGATGCGCCAAAAATTCGCCGGAGTATAGGCGGGCGGATTACCGATATCGGTCGCACCGGCGCCGGCCGCGCCGCCACTGGAGGAACTGACGCGCATCGGCGTGGAGTCACCGTTGTCCAGCGCCCACTGGCGAAAGGACAGACTGATTTGTTTTTGATTGTTGGTGCAACTGATCTTCTGCGCCTTGGCTTTGGCCTTGGACAGCGCCGGGAGGAGCATGGCGGCCAGAATCGCGATGATCGCGATGACGACGAGGAGTTCGATGAGCGTGAAGGCTCGAATTTCTTTACGGAGTTTTTTCATAACGGTTTGTGTTTTTGTTTTTTATTTTTGGGTCAATCGTTCGCGCACTCTAGTGACCGCGCTCGCAGAGTCAACCCGATTTCGAAACTTTTTTAGCACCAGCGATGCCATCACAGGTTTCCGAGGAAATTCGAGTGAATCACACGCTCAATCTGTCACCTTGCGCGGAATTTTCACGCGCTTTGCGTGAGGTTCACGCGCCTTGGGTTTTGCAGTCAGAACCCGGAAACTCAGAAAATGGGTCGGCGGCAAGCGGCGGATCCGCATCGGGCAAGCTTCTCAAAAACCCGGCGCGGTCTGAGAATTATGGTTCTTCCTTCGCCGCCGCTTTCCGAGTTTTTAAGTTTCGGCTTTGGATTGCTCTGCTAGCTTTCGCGCATGGCTTTCGATTCCTACCGTGACTTCGTCAACCGGCTCGACAAGGCGGGCGAACTCAAACGCATCGCCCAACCCGTCGCCACCGAACTTGAAATCACCGAGATCGCCGACCGCGAAATGAAATCGCCCGGCGGTGGCAAGGCATTGCTGATCGAGCAGCCGACGGTCAATGGCGTCGTCTCACCGTTTCCCGTCGCCATCAACACTTTGGGTTCGCACAAGCGCATGGCCTTGAGCCTCGGCGCGAATTCCGTGGACGAAGTCGCCGCCGAACTTGGCGCGCTGATGAAGGCCAAGCCGCCCACCGGTTTCAAGGAAGCCATCAAACTGCTCGGCCTCGCGCTCGATTTGCGCCACGCAAAGCCGAAGATCGTGAAGGACGGCCCGTGCAAGGAAGTGATTCACAAGTTCGACGCCCCGCCGCCGCGCACCGAGCCGTGGCCTGCCGCTTCCTCCGTAGCCGCCGACGTGAGGAGGCGGTCTGGTGACTCGACGAATCCGCCTCCTCACGTCGGCGGCTACGATCACGCGTCACTCCTAAACCTCCCCATCCTGAAATGCTGGCCACTTGACGGTGGCCGCTTCATCACCCTGCCCTGCGTCGTCACCAAAGACCCCGGCACCGGCGAACGCAACGTCGGCATGTATCGCATCCAAATTTACGACGACCGCACCACCGGCATGCACTGGCAGCTCCAGAAAGTCGGTGCGCGCCACGGTCGCCGCTATTACGAAACCGGCACGCGCATGCCCGTCGCCATTTTCCTCGGTGGTGACCCCGTGTTCACCTTCGCCGCGACAGCGCCGTTGCCCGATGGTCTCGATGAATTTCTCCTCGCCGGTTACCTCCGCAAAAAATCCGTAGAGCTGGTGAAGTGCGAGACCAACGACCTCGAAGTCCCCGCCAACGCCGATTTCGTCATCGAAGGTTACGTTGACCCGACCGAGCCTCTGCGCAACGAAGGCCCGTTCGGCGACCACACCGGCTATTACACCTTGCCCGAGCCGTATCCCGTCTTCCACGTCACCGCCATCACGCACCGCAAAGACGCCGTTTATCCCGCCACCATCGTCGGCATCCCGCCAATGGAAGACTTCTACATCGGCGGCGCGTCCGTCAAACTCTTCCTGCCCATCTTCAAGATGAACTTCC
>JANYBF010000620.1 GCA_025360895.1 Verrucomicrobiota bacterium | reverse complement strand
GACGAGCGCGCGGGCGTTCTGGCCGTCAACGTCCATCACCCAGAGGTGCTTGATGTTGTTCGGGCCCGCGTCGCGAGTGAAGGCAATCCGGCGTCCGTCCGGGGACCAGCAGGGATAGCGATCTTCCGTTTGCGGCGAGCGCGAGACATTGACCATGTCGCCGGTGACTGGATCCGCGATGAACACCTCCGTGTCGCCCGTGCGGACCGAGGTGACGAGCAGCTTTTGCCCGGTGAGATCCGCCGCTGAAACAGTGATGAGGCCGCCCAGAATGAGGAGGGGTAAGTATTTCATTGGGTCAATCGCTATTGAGTTTGATTTCATTGCCGCTGATGCGTTCGTTGCTGCCTTTACGGGTGATGAGGGTTTTGCCGTCCACTTGCTTGCGCTCGAACTGGTCGAGATTCGTGACTTTCGCGCCCGCGTCGTAACGCGACACGGCTTCCTGACAACCCATCTCGTGCGCGGCTTCGGCGGTGCGGTGATAGAAATCGCGCGAGCCACCCAGCAACATGTCCGCAAGGAAATAGCGGACGTTCACTTCGGGATAGGGCAAATCGGAATTCAGGCGGATGAAGGCGGGGTCGGCAGATTTGCCGGAGTCTTTGAAGACAAAGGCCGGCGCGGCGTCGGCGCCGGTGCGGGCGAAGAGGTGCGGGTTGATCACCCGACCGCCATCGCGAAAACGCCGCAATCCCTCGGCCACCGTCGCGTCCTCCTTCGCCTTCGCCGCGTACGTCTTGGGCGACGCCCCAAGCGTCAGGTCGAGCAGCACAAGTCGCATCGGCCCCTGCTGAAACGTGCCGTCGTTTGACAACACTACTTCGTTTCCGAGGATAGTACGATCCGTGCCGCGCTGAACCACGCGAAAGACGCGGCCGTCCTTCCCGAACTGATTCGTCACCCACTTGCGCTCGAAGTCCGCCATGTTGATCACGCGCACGCCAGCGTCCCAAAGCCGGATGGCTTCACGCGAATCCGGATCGCGTTCCTCGGTGGCATATTTGCGATAGAGGTCGGTTTTGCCGCTGCCCGCCATGTCAGCGAGCAGGTAGCGAACCTGCGGCTCGCGCCAGATCACGCTCTGCCAGTCAGCTGATTGAGGGAAAGCACCGACCGCCGAGGCGAGAAATACCAGACACCAGACTCCAGTTCGAATCATGGGATTGTCTCCGTTGTCATTTTTCCTCCGGCGTCCAGCGATAGAGCAGATTCTTCCCACGCCAGTCTTCTTCGACCAGCACGAGGTATTCGCCATTCTTGCGCTTGAGTGCGGCGACGGCGTAGGGCATGTCCGGCCAGCCAGCGTTGCCGCCGGCTTCGGGACCGGGCACGAATGAACCGACGTAAGCTCCATCGCCGAGCGCGAGAACGTGAACGTGCTGCTTGCCGTCGTCAGGTTTGCACATGCCGACGAACAGGTAGTCCCCGGCGATGGCCAGCGACTCGGGCGAGAGCGGTTTGCCCTTGCCTTCGCCGTCGGGATTCAGCGGCAACTTGATCGTCCACCGCGCCGTCTTGGCTCCTTTAAGCCATCCGTCGTAACGCCGCAGGGTTTTGCCGGTCACGCCCCACGAATCAATCTCTTCGCCCTTGAGATAACCGCTCAGAAAAAGGGTATCACTTGCTGACTCATAAATAACGCGGCGGATGTTGTCGAAGTCATCCGGCCACGGCCAGACATCGGCAGCTCCGGATTCAAACTTTGGTTTACCATCGGCCGCCCAGCCGGTGAACCGATGCCGGCGGATTTTCCGCTCGGGTGCATCGCCGTGCCAGATGTCGCCGTTGTCGGCAATGTGCCAGGCCCACGTCTCACCTTTCTCGGTGATCTGGCCAACCGGTTTTGCGAGATAGTTTCCCGGTTCGGCGAATGCAAAGAGCCGGTAGCCGCCGCCGTATTGGCCGATGCCATAGAGCAAACGCCGGCCCTCCAGGTGCCGGAGATAAACTGTCATCGCTGAGCTGGCGCGCGGGTCGTCGGGAAATGTGACGTGGTCCACGGTCGTAGCGCACTGCCGCCAGATGGAATTGGTTTTCCCCGAATCAAGATCAAGATCGAAGACTGCTGTGCGGCTGTAAACCGTCTTGCCATCCGCCGCCGGGTCGAAGCCATAGGTGTCCACGAAGGCATGGTTTGCGAGTTCCCAGCGCAACCGGCCATCCGGCGTGAACGATCGCACTACGAGCGTGCCGACCGGCGCGCCGTTGAAGCCAAGCGCAACGTAAAGATTGCCCGCCGCATCCGTGCCCGCGCCGCGTGGCGAGTAAAGTTTTGTGGGCGCGGATTCACCGGGGCGACCGGCGCGCAAGCCGCCTTTGTCGCCGAAGGTCGCGACAAGCTTCGGTCGCCTGCCGCTGACATCGTAAAACTTGATCTGCTGATCGGGTCCGTCGTCGCACACGATGAGGCGACCCAAATGATCGAACGCGAGTGCCGTGGGTTTTACGACTTCGGTCAGTCCGCTAAATCGCTTGGCACCCTCGGCGGTGAAGTTCTTGACGGTCGTGCCTGCAATCATCCACAGCGAACCATCCGGCGCGAATACCACGTCCTTTACTCCGGCCGCCGGAAAATTCGCGATCGCGCCAAAGTCCGAGGCGTGCCGCAACTCGACGCGGTTCGTGTAAGCCACGGCCAGCTTGCCGTCGCGCGCGTTCAGGCCCACCACCTTCGCCGGCATCGCGAATTCTTCAGCGAACTTGGCCGAGTCGAGTTCGCCCGCCGTCCAGGTGAAGCGCAGCAGCCGTCCGCCTTTGTTTGCGATGAAAATATTGGTGCCGTCCACGGCCAGGGCTTCGTTGCCCGTGTTCCAGCCCCACGCCGTTTCCTTGTCAGTCTCCTGCTTGAGCAGCACCCGGTTCACCTGGCCATTCTTGTAAAGCCCGGCGCACCGGCCCGCCTCATCCCAATCCGTACCGGCGATGACTGTGCCGTCGGGCGTGACTTCGATCTCATCGGCACCGTTCTGCACCCAATAACCAAAACCATTCGGCCCGCCGTCGCCGGGAAACGTGTTGCCCACCCAGCTCGTCGTGTAGTGGCCGGGGGGCGACTTGAATTCGACAGCGTCACTGTGAAAACAGCACCCAATGGCAAGCGAGCAAAGCAACGAGCGGAGTTTCTGGTTGGACACTGGTATCAAGCGAGGACGAGGACTGGTGATCGATTTTCCGTGAGCGCAGTGCCAAGCTGGAGGAGGGCCAAAAAACGTGGCAACCCCTGCCGCAACTGCCGCGAGCCGGGCGCAGGAAAGCAATTTTGACTCATGATTCAAGTTGATACTTTCTCGGAATCACCCGCCTGCGACTAGAACAATGGCTTCAAAAATTAGGACAATTTTCACTTCGCCAACAACGGCGGACGATAAACGCGAATGGCCGCGATGGGTGACCGGCTACCAGTGCGACCTTCATCCGGCCAGCGCCAGCAAGCGGCACGACTCGCCGCCATCCGTCGGCGAGCGATGCAATACGACAATCTCAAAGGAGCGAGAGCTTCTGGGCAAGTCCAAGAAGATATGCATTCTCGCCGTCAAGCTTAAGTCCTTCTTCAGTCAAATGCCTTGCTGCGTCTTCGTTGTCCAGGTGGAGATTGAGCCATGCCAAGCGTGAGTAATCGTCGGCGTCGGCTTCATTGAGTCGCTTAGAGGCATTACGGAATGCCAGTTGCACAACGTAAGGAACACTCGTTGCGAAGCTGGAGTCAGGGCGGCAAAAGTCCGTTCAAATAGGGCGTGCAGGATGCGGTCTTGGCTCGCGACGATTCGTTGCACATCAACGAGTTTTCTGGCTTTCGCCACTTCACCGAGAAGCACTTTCATCACGTAAGGATGCCCGTCGGATTCATCAATCAGACGGCAGATGTAAGCTTCCGTCAGTATCTCGGTCACGCCATGTTTCGCAGCGGTGGATGCGATTAACGCCCGGCACTCACTGTCCGTCATGCCTTCGACGCGGATTTCGAAATCCCCAGTGAACTCCTTGTGACGGGCGGTGATGAGAACCTTATTCGGATGGCGAACCAAGTGGTGCAACCACATGAAAAGAGTTGGCGGGTTGCGAACCGTTTCAAAATTGTCAAACACGAAGAGGATTGGCCCAAGTCCGCCTGCTTCGGCGCGATTGAGGTGCTTTTCGAAGAATGACTTCGCATTGAACCCTTTTTCCTTTCGGTTTTGGGGCTCTAACAGGTTTACGAAGCTTTTTGCGATATCCGAGTCGGTCATGACGTCTGGTGTGACTTGCTGTGGGCCATCAATGAGGAGGTCAATGTCCCGTGCGCTGAACCAGCAGATAACTTCGTAGCGGCCCGTGTTGCTCACCTTCTCAAGGACTTGAAGCGCAAGGGAGGTCTTGCCGATGCCTCCTCGGCCAGAGAGTGTAACAATCCGGTCTTGTTCTTCTGGCATCAGTGCGTTCTGAAGGCTCGATTCCAGTGTGGGACGGGCAACGTAATCTCTCGGAACAGGTGGCAAGTTTGCGAAACAACTGCCGACAACTGCAAACTGGCCAAGTGCCCGCGTTTCGCTTTTTGGGAGGTTTTCTGCCGGTGTCAAATAAAGTGCTGCGTCTCCGTCAACGCGGTCATCCGTGACGTAGGAAATGAACTCGAATTTTCGTTCGGTGAATTTGCCGTTTGGCACGAAGAAGTCAGTTGCCTCCGGAGTTGACTCAACCAGTTCGACTCGGCGCGGTTCATCGAAATGAACGTAAACACCATTCGGGACAGACGTTTGTGTGGAACTCTTGAACGAATCAAAGGCGGGCGCCGATGCAGATATTTTTGTGACGCGATATTTGCCAGAGACGTTCCTGAATAGGTAAGCCCACTCTCGCTTGAACAAGCCGAAGTTCTCGGCCATAAGACGGATGCTCCGCTCAAGATGAGGACACGCCTCGCTCTTAACCGACGGCAGAGTTGCGCCATGACCGCGTGTTCCGTTCCGTAAGGTCGTGAACAGACCAAACCAGCGACGGCCGTCGAGTTTCGCTGGTAGTGGGTCATATTGAAGCTTCAGGCAATCCAAGACTGTCTTGAGCGTCATAATCGCCTCGTGTTGCCAACCGTCTTCGGCACACGGTTGAACCAACTCAGTTTTCTCGTTCTGCTTTGCAGGTTCACAAAGTTGATGCGAAGCCGGTCCTTTCAAGATGTCATCAAGCGTCGCCGACCAATCACCCAGCCCGTCAGCTCGCACCAGCTTAAACGCAAGCCGGTATCTATGCCTTTCTCGATCATCGGGAATTCCCGCCAACAGACCAATGACCGTCAATTTGAGAACCTGTTCGCCAGCGAGAAGTAACGCGTTGAATAACTCGGAGTCGGAATCTTGTCTCGCGTTCTCAACGCGCTGCCACATTTGTTCGAGTGTCTTCATTTTGTATCGAGTTCGGTGTTTTGAAATGACCTGCTCAAGAATTCTACGAGTTGAAAAGTGTTTTCACCTTCGCCTTCACGCTTTCATTCATCTTGATGAGCGGTGGCCTGGGGCGCTTGAAATCTTCGCCGGGGAGTTTCTTCGTGGCGTCCAAGCCTGGTTTGCTGCCGGCCTTCATCTCACGCGCGGGAGAGGGCGTTCTCGCTCACGAACAGGTTGCGGGAGCGGAAGGCGGGCGGGCTTTCGAGCAGGAGCACGGCGCGCAGCGCGGCCAGCGGCGTGGCGAACCACGGCCGATGAAGTTGCCGGTCTTCTCCGACCGTCCAGCGGGGCTGCGGAAGGGAGAAACGCCGGGCCAGTTCCTCCGCCGTGGCGGCGATGTATGCATCCTGCACCCGGCCCGTGTCTCCGAACAGCGGTGCGAGCAGCCCGGGCGTGGTGGCGAGCGCGGCGGCGTCCGGCGCGGCGTAGAATTCA
>JANYBF010000597.1 GCA_025360895.1 Verrucomicrobiota bacterium | reverse complement strand
CTGCCGAAGTTACTCAACCTTCCGAGCCGCGAAGGCGGGCGTAAGGACACAGCACTATTCGCGCATCTGGATCGCGCGGAAGTTTACAAAGACGGCTACGTTCATTCCTCGCGCCTCGATCACGGCTGGAGTTGGCGCATTCCATTGCCGGATAAAGTATCGCTCGGCATCGTCATCGGCTCGGAGCATCCGCAGAAGTTTGGCGCGACGCCCGACGAGCGTTACGACAATTTGTTGAAACAGGATTCCGTGTTAAGCAAAGCCACTGCCGGATCAAAACGTCTTACGCCCGTGGTGGAATATAGCAATTACCAGCTCGTTTCCGAGCGGCTCGTCGGCGATGGCTGGGCGTTGGTGGGCGACACGGCGGGCTTCATTGATCCGGTGTTTTCGAGCGGCCTGCTGATCGGGTTCACTAGTGCCGTAGCGTTGGCCGAAGCCATTCGCGCGAGCTCCCACCAAGCCTTTCAAGACTACGAACGCGGGGTGATTCATCATCTCAAGACATGGCACGAGATCGTAAATTACTTTTACGATGGACGGATGTTCACGTCGTTTCGCGTCGGTGAAATAATGCGCGGCAATCCACTGATCAAGCTGGCGTATCCCCATGTGAACAAACACATGGGCCGCATCTTTACCGGCTCGGCGGCGAAGGCGCCCTACAGCATGGGGCTGATGCGATTTCTGATGAAGTACAGTTTGAAGGACGAAGATCCGCAGAAAATGGCGATCCGGTGAGCTGCGTGACCAGCGCTGCAACCACCCTGACTTGGCCGTCCGGGGATTAGCTGTAACCATGTAGTTCAAGCTGGAGCGCCTCACGCCAAGGCCGCTACGGACGCAAAGGAACTGATAAAAACTGTTTGAGAGAGCCAGTCACCAAACAGTGAGTCAAGCTGCGGTTGATAAACGCCCCTTGCAGCTCTCGCTTTGCGTCCCGTGCGGTCTTTGCGTGAGGCTTCTTCTGCCTGGCTCCGGATAGTCGCCGTTTGGGTGACGTGGGGACCAAACGCCGGCGGGCAAAGGTCTCCGAAGTTGGCGAGCAACACCGGGTTGAACCAGCATTCGAATCACAGTCCGTCACGCCTTCCGGCACTTGAGCCACGTATGGAACTGCCCGACTTGGTCGCGCTCTTCCACGACCTTGAGCCCGCTTTCCGCAAGTGCGCGCAAGAGGTCCGAGGATTGGTACATCTGGCTGTTGCCATTGGCGATGGCGGTGAAATACAGGGAGGTCTGTTGCAAACAGAACGCGGCGGTTTCGTTCGGTTGCCGATCCCAAAAGAGTTCCAGAATATGCAACACCCCTCCGGGTGGCAGCGCCCGCGCGGCGCGGCGCAGGATGGAAACGATCTGCTGCTCGGAGAAGCAGTCGAGAAACTGGCTCATCCAGATGGCGTCATGCCCTTCCGGCAACGACTGGGTTTCATCCAAGATGTCCAAGGCAAAGAAATCCACCCGGTCCTCCACGCCATGCTCACGGATGTTCGCCCTGGCGAGTTCAAGTTGGCGGGGCAGATCGGCGATGGTGATGCGAACTAGTGGGTCGTGCTTCGCGCATTGGATGACCCATTTGCCCGTATTGCCACCCACATCGAGCAGGCGCTTTGGTTTATCCGCAAAGACCAACGGCAGCACGGCGGGAAACGCCTGATCCGAGTAATAATGATCGAAGGCCAGCCAGCTTTGCCGGACATGCGGCGGCAACGCGGAGAGACCTTCGTAAAATGTCGGCCAGTCACCCAAGGTCTGCAAGCCCGCCGGCCGGCCCTGCTCAATCGCTTCCTCAAGATGAAACAGACCGCGATAACAAACGTCATGCGCCATATCCATGTTCGCGTGCGTCATCGCGTCGCGTAAAATGAAATAGCCCAGCTTGGTCAGGGTGAAACGGCCGTCGTTCTGACAAAACAGTCCAATGCCGAGACCGGCTTCCAGCAAGACCTTCACGCCGTAACGTGGCACCGACGCACCCGCTACGATTTCCTCCAATGTCCGCCCCGCGCTGCCGCTACGCTGAACTTGTTCGAGCAAACCATATTTGCGCAGGAGCCGGCAAGCCTGGAAAACCACCGGCGCAAACGCGATGCGCTGGGCTTCGGATTTCGCTTCGTAGGCGGTCTGGGTATCGCGCTGGAAATAGTTCATGGCGCGAGACTCACGGGGCGAGGCTGGACGATTTTGGCGAGCAACGGCAGGGCGCGCTCCGGTTGGGTCACATACGGATTCGACTGGTCCCACACATAACCCGCCAGCACCGAGCAGATTTGCCGCATGATGCTGGGGTTCGCTCCGGCCGCGAAGAAAATCTGATGCAGCGTTCCGTCGTACCACGCCGACACGTAAGCGCGAAAGGTGTTGATGCCTTGCATCATGTAATCGGCGTAC
>JANYBF010000533.1 GCA_025360895.1 Verrucomicrobiota bacterium | reverse complement strand
CTCACGTCCACCGACCGCGCCAAGAATGAATTGAACCTGACCGGTAATGTGGATGCTTCAAAGTCGAACGCCATCACCGGGAGCCTCAAGCTCGCCGCCGAGTCACTCGACGTGACGCGCTACTACGATTTGTTCGCCGGGAAGCCAAAGCCCGCCACTTCGCCCACGGCAAAGAAACCCGCGCCGGAAACCGCGCCCGCCCCGGCCAAACCCGACCAGGAACCGCCGGCCATTACCCTGCCCTTCCAGAATTTCACCTTTGATCTGAATATCGAACGCTTTTATCTCCGCGAAGTCGCCATCACGAATTTCCTGACCACGGCGAAGATTGATGGCGGCCATGTCATGATCAAACCGTTTTCCCTCACCCTCAACGGCGCACCCATCAGTGCGACGGTGGATTTGGACCTCGGCGTGACCGGCTACAAGTATGATGTCGGCTTTGGGGCCACTGCCATCCCGCTCGCGCCATTGGTGAACAGTTTCATGCCGGATCGCCAAGGGCAAATGGCCGGCACCACGACTGCCAATGCCCAGATCAAAGGCGCGGGCATCACCGGCGTGAGCCTGCAAAAAAATCTGGCCGGCCAGTTTGATTTCGCCGCGACCAACCTGAACCTGGCGGTGGCCAACGTCCGCAGCCCGTTGCTTAAGACCGTCATCGACGTCGTCGTCAGCATTCCCGAGTTGATCAAAAATCCCACGGCGACACTGGGTAATTTATTGGGCGGCCTGACCGGCGGCAGCGGGGCTAAAAGCAGTTGGACCGATGCGCTGGCCGCCTCGCCCATTGATCTGATCCAAGCGCGCGCCACCGTGGGCAGCGGTCGGGTACAACTCCAACAGACCGAATTACGCGGCACCGCCTTTCAAGCCAAGGCCACGGGCGAACTTAACCTCGCCCCCGTTTTGACCAACTCGACGATTCTAATACCCGTGCAGGTCGCGCTGGGTCGCGCGCAAGCCGCCAAAGCCGGACTGGTTGATGCCAGCACACCTACGAACGCGGTGTATGTCAGCCTGCCTGATTTTCTGAAGATGAAAGGCACGCTCGGCAGCCCCAAAGCGGACATTGATAAACTGGCACTGGCGACCCTGGCCTTGAAAGCGGGCGGCGGGATTTCGACTCTAATCGGCGGCGCATCCGGGAATAAAACCGGCAACTTGCTCAATGCCGTTGGTGACCTACTCGGCGGAAAAACCGCCCCCGCTGCCGGTTCCCAAACGAATGCCCCAGCCACCAACGCGGCGCCCAAGCCCAACCTTCTTGACCTGTTAAAGAAGCCGAAGAAGTAGCGGCGGCCCGTTCCGGCTCACACCCGATCCATCTGGCCGGTTCCCGAGCAACTCAGTCCGAGCCCGAATTTCAGCCACAGTTATTTGGCGGCACCCTTGATCGGATAGCCCTGCCAGACCCACTCCAGCGCCTGTGGGAGCGTTTGCGCCCGCACTTTGCCGTCGGTGTGGCCCGCGTTGACCGCGAAGACGTATTGGTAATGGTAGCCCTTCGCTTTGAGCGCGGCAGCCATGCGATTGTTGGCCTCAACCCAGTCGTGCATGTCATCGCGCATGACATTTGGATTCAGCAAATCCCGGTCGCCAATTTCCATCCAGAGACGAATGGGTTTCCGCTCGCTTTGCGGAATCAGTTTCGCGTGAAAATCCCACGCGCCGCCAGGTGTCTCGGGATTGAACGGCCATTGTTGATTCACATAGGTACCCGAGTAAGTAATGACACGTCGATAAAGTTCCGGATGATACCAAGCCATGATGAGCGCACAGGAACCGCCGGAGCTTCCGCCCATTGTCGCGCGTCCTTCCGGATCTTTGGTCAGCGTTACGCCGTAATTCTTTTCCACGAGCGGCAAGACTTCCGCCTCGATGAACTCCGCAAACTTGCCGGACATGGTGTCGTATTCGCGACCCCGCTCATGGCCTTGGGCGTCTCCGCCACCGTGCGCGATCATGATGGCGATCATCGGCGGAACGCGATGCTGGGCGATCAGATTGTCGAGAACGTGCGGCAAACTCAGGTCCGGCTTGCCCAGCGCCGGCCCGTCGTGTGTGACGATGAATGGCGCTGCCGTGCCGGGCACATATTGCGCCGGAACGTAAACTGTGATCGTGCGTTTGTAGTCAATCGGGTGCGTTTCCACGATCAACGTCTTGGGATTGTTCGGATCCACCGTGCCGAAAACTTCGCGGGCGATTCCGGGGTTGTAGAACTTGCTGTCCTTCGAATCCATGACGAACTGCTGCACCTCCCCTTGCGGGACACCTTCCTTCACGGTCAACTCCGGCGCCGGCATATAATCCGGACCGATGAGAAAATCCCCGTCCGCGTCAACGGGTGGATTCATTCCGGGCACTCCGCGCCAGATGTTGGCCTCACCGGGCTTGACTCCAACTGGAGTGAGCTTGGGCGTGCCGGGCGCATCCGGCAGCCGTGTCGGGGGTGGGGGCCGCTGGGCGCGTATTTGTGATTGCGCGGCGACCGGCCCAAGGTTCGATTGCGCGAGCGCCGTTGCACAACCAATGATCAAGGCAATTTCGAGCGCGGTAATTGTTTTCAGCGCGGGTGAAAGCATAATTCGGCGAACGGGTGGTGCGGGTGAAATCATGACAACATGGAAACCGATTCGATGGTGCCGGTCAATCCCGCTGTTCGGACTGGGTGTGACTGGAAGTGCCGCGCAAGAAAAGTGGGTGGGCGAGAAAGATTGCGAAGATAAAATTCTTTCCGTCCTCCCTGCTTTGCGGGAACACTTTCCTCCGTGCAAGCACGCTTTCTTCTCGGCCCCGCCGGCAGCGGCAAGACCTTCCGCTGTCTGGCGGAAATCCGCGCTGCCCTGCGCGCCGCCCCGGAAGGTCCGCCGCTGATTCTCCTCGCGCCCAAGCAAGCAACGTTTCAACTCGAACGCCAATTGCTCGGGTGGGGCGAGCGTCCGCGCGAGCCGCTGACGAAGGAAGGCAATGGCTCGCCGGGCGTCTCGCCCCACCGACTTTTTGGCTACACGCGGTTGCATATCCTTTCGTTCGAGCGCCTGGCGCAATTTGTCCTCGACCACCTGCGCATCGCGCCACCGGCCACGTTGAGTGAGGAAGGCCGTGTCATGGTGCTGCGCGCGTTGTTGCTGCAAAAGCAGAGTGAACTGCAAATCTTTCGCGCGTCCGCCCGACTCACGGGTTTTGCACAGCAACTAAGTTTGTTGCTTCGGGAATTTCAACGCCACCGGCTTTCGCCCTCGCGACTGACGGAACTGGCAGCCCGACCGGACAATCCGATGCCGCTGCGCGCCAAACTACACGACCTCGCCCTTCTGCTCCGCGCGTACGGCGATTGGCTGCAAGCGCATGAACTCCAGGACGCCGATCATCTGCTCGACGTGGCCACCGAGGCGCTGCGGGCCAGCGCAACGGCCAGCGGTCAGAAGTCAGAGAGCAGCCGTCAGAAATCTGACCTCCGACTTCCGACTTTCACCCTCTGGCTGGATGGTTTTGCGGAGATGACGGCCCAAGAGCTGGATTTGCTCACCGCGCTAATGCCATTTTGCGAACAGGCCACGCTGGCATTTTGTCTGGAAGGCGAACCACAGGCCGATCCTTCGTGGCTCTCGCCGTGGTCAGTGGTGGCGCAGACCTTTCGGCGTTGCCACGCCCAACTGGCGAACTGTGAGGACTGCGGGGTCAGCGTCGAAACATTGTCCAACCAATCGAATCAAGGCCGGTTTTCCAACAATGATGGGCTACGGACTCTGGAGGCAAACTGGTCACAGCCAACCAAGAACCCAGCCCCGGCTGCAGACGTTTCACCGCCGGCTGCAGACGTTCACCTTGCCATCTGCTCCAACCCTGAGAATGAAGCCGTACTGGCGGCGCGGGAAATCCGGCGACACATCCGCGCGGGCGGGCGGTTTCGCGATTGCGCGGTGATTGTGCGCCGGTTGGAACCTTATCACGCCACGCTGGCCCGCGTATTTCGACGCTATGAAATTCCGTTCTTTATGGATCGGCGCGAGGCGGTGGCGCATCACCCGCTGACGGAACTCACGCGATTTGCCTTTCGCACGGTCGCGTTCGGCTGGCGGCACGACGATTGGTTCGGTGCGCTCAAGAGCGGCTTGGTCTCCCCACGCGAAGACGCAATTGACGAACTGGAAAATGAAGCGCTGGCGCGCGGTTGGGCCGGCAAGGTCTGGCGCGAACCTTTGAGCATCGCTCAGGAAAATGATCGCGGCGCGCGCTTGGAAACGCTGCGCAGTCAAATCGTCCCACCGTTTACAACCCTGGCCGCCGCCCTCGCGGAAAATTCCTTCGCGCCGGATGGGGCGCAAGTCGCTTCGGCGGTGCGCGAACTGTGGCGCGAACTGAAGGTTGAAGAAACCCTGGACCACTGGAGTCAGCCTCCCGCCGATCAGCCGGCGCTTCACTCCGCCGTACTCGAACAGATGTACGACTGGCTCGATAATCTGGAACGGGCATTCGCGCACGCGCCACTGGCATTGCGCGACTGGCTGCCCATCCTCGAAGCTGGCTTTGCCAATCTTACGGTTGGGGTGGTGCCGCCGGCACTGGATCAGGTGCTGATTGGGGCTGTTGATCGGTCGCGCAATCCCGAGCTGAAGATTGCGTTTGTACTCGGTTTGAACGAGGGCGTTTTCCCTGCCGCACCCGCACCCGCCACGCTGCTGACCGACACCGAGCGCACCGGGTTGGAACACCAAGGAGTTTATCTCGGGCCCACGCGGTACCAACGGCTCGGTCACGAACGTTACCTCGGCTACATCGCTTGCACGCGCTCCAGCGAACGTCTGATCCTGACGTGCGCCGCCCAGGACGCCAAAGGGCAATCGCTCAATCCTTCGCCGTTTTTTGACCACATCCACCGGATCACCGGCGTGCCGAAGGAAACCTTTCCAGGTGCGGTCGCGTGGTGGGAAAGTGAACATCTCTGCGAACTGGAAGCACCCGCGTTGCGAATGCAGTATGACGGCGTGGGGTCTAAACTCGCGGTGCTCGGCCCGGTGTTGGAGAAATGGCGGCAGGTTCAACTCGCGAATGCCACCGCCGCGCTTCCGGCCACGGTCATGGAAAACATTTTCGGGCGTGAACTAAAGTCCTCCGTCAGCGGGCTGGAGGATTTTGCGGCGTGTCCGTTCAAGTTTTTTGCGGCGCGCGGACTGCGATTGCAGGAGCGCAAGGAATTCCAGTTCGACGATCGCGACAAGGGCAGCTTCCAGCATGATGCGTTGGAGGAGTTTCACCGGCGGGTCATCGCATCGGGACGGCAATGGCGCGATCTTACGCCGACTGAAGCCGGCCAACTAGCCGCCGACATTGGCCGCGAGCTGCTGCCAAATTTTGGCAACGGAAAGTTTCAGGCCGGGGGCGCGGCACGATTCACGGGGGAGTTTTTGATCGAGCGCTTGCACCGGCTCGTCACCTTGCTGGTTGCGTGGCTGCCGCAATATGAGTTCGACCCCGCAGTGAGTGAAATTGCGTTCGACGACGAGCAAGCTGCGCTGCCGTCGTGGCGGATTGATCTGAGCGACGGACGCGCGCTGGTGTTGCGCGGACGGATTGATCGCGTGGACTTGTGGAAGCGGGATGCCGATACCGCGCTTGCCGTCGTGATGGATTACAAATCGCGGGTGCGAAAGCTCGACTCGACGAAACTCTATCACGGGCTGGAATTACAACTCCTGTCCTACCTCGGCGTGCTG
>JANYBF010000495.1 GCA_025360895.1 Verrucomicrobiota bacterium | reverse complement strand
GCCGGGTTGGATTTGAGGTCGCTGACGGAAAAGGTTTCCGCTCCGGGAAACGCGGCGGAAACCAGCGCCACCCGGCCATCCGGCCGCGGCGAGGAAGCGATGGAAATATATTTGTCCACCGCCACGGACATCACGAGGCCGTGGTTGTAATCCGTGTGATTGCCGAGCACTTCCAGCCGGCCCGGCGCCGCGACGACATGCGTGGGCGTGTGGCTAAAGTGTTGCTTAAACAGCGCGGAAACAGCTACCGGGGCCTCGTTGGTTTTCAAGTTTGAAAATTCAGTTTCCAGTGTTCAGTGTTCAGTTTCCGAAGCGGAACGCACACGGTTTTCCGGAAGGAATACTGAAGACTGAACACTCTCCCGCTCATCAAGCCAGCCGGTCGAACTGCCGCGCGAGTTTGAAATCCTTTTCCGTGAGTCCACCGTCGCTGTGGGTCGTGAGCGTGAGTATCACCTTGTTCCAACGAATATCAATGTCGGGATGATGCCCGGCTTTTTCCGCGAGCCGCGCCACCGCATTGACGAACCGGATGGCGGCGGGGAAATCGTTGGAACCAAAGGTGCGGGTAATGATGGCGCCGGTTTTCCTCCAGTCCGGCACCGTGACGAGCGCAGACTTGATTTGGATGGCAGTGAGTTTTGGCATGGGGTTGCTGGCGGATTAGAACCATTCCTTCCGGCCGTCCACGTAGAGCCGGACGAATTCCTCATCCGACTTCGTCAGGTAAAGGATGCCCTCGATGAGGCCGATGACGTGCATTACGATGCCACCCATGCCGCAGGTCAGCAGCGTCACCAGCAGCATGATGACGCCCGTGCCGGTGTAACCGAGAATGAATTTGTGGACGCCCAACGAGCCGAGGAGTATCCCACAAACACCCGCCGCGATTTTGTTCGACGCCCTGGCTGGAAGATTCACCGACGGTGGCGCCGTAAGCGGCGGGGCGGGCCGGAGGTCACCGGCGAACTCCGGGAACGTGCTTGCCGCCTTCCACTCCGTCGCGCCTTCGGGTTGGATCAATGTTTGGGCGTTGACCCGATTTTGCCCGAGCCAGCTGCGCAATTGCTCCGCGCTGACCGGGCCGTATTGCTGGCCGTCGCTGCCGATGATTTTATACATGCCTCACCTCGAAAGTTAACCGCCACGGAGGCATTTTCCGTCGCGGGCGGCAAAAGGCCAGCCTGAAGTTGACCCCTATCTGATCAACGGCGGCGGGACTTCCGCGAAGGCGGCAGGCGCATTGCGCTTCGCCTCGCGAAGCAGGCTGACACTGGTCACGAGTGACCACCACCACGCCGCGATGAAAAGTCCGGCCCCGACCTGCGCAAGCCAAGTGGTGGGTGTCACTGGCACATCGCCGGTGATCAGACCGTAATACTGCCGCAGCAAGGCTCCGAACCACACCACAATGAACCCAAATCCCGCCAACGCCAGAATGAGCTGGCCGATCCCGGCGACCAGCCGCCCGGCCATGAGGGTTCCGAGTCCGGGCGTGGCCAGTTGGTTGACGAGGGCGGCATTGCGGGCGGTGGTGGCGCTAAGCGGTTTGCGACGGCGTTGCGGAGAAGATGGTTTCATAGGCGTACATCATAGCCGCAAAGCCAAGGGGCATGGCGAAAATCAGGCCGACACAACACAACAGGACCCCGGCAAAGTTAATCAATCCCACCAAGAGGATGAGGCCGAAAAGTTGCCACCAATGTTTGCGGACCATTTTCCAGCTCGTCTGCATGGCCGGCCAGAAATCCATGCGCTTGTCCATAATCAGCGGCAGGGTGAACATCCAGTTCACAGTCAGGAAAATCAATGGCACCAAACAAACCAACCCGACGGCCCCGGTGGTTAAGATTGCACTCAGGCTGGGTTCCTGGTGATGGGTCAGCGATGGCAACAGCGTGACCAAACCCACGATGATTGCGGGAATCAAGCACAGCCCGGTAAGAATGGTGGAAACAATATAACCGAGGACAAGTTGAACGAATGCCCGGCGAAATCCTTCAAACACATCCCCGGCGGTGGCAGGTTGCCGGCGGATTGCTTGCAGGGTGACGTAGAAAAGCCCCCCCATCAGTGGCGCCGCCACAAAAAGATTCAGCAGCGAAAAGATGGCGCCAATGAGCGGAATGGCGCCGAGCAAGCTGAAGGCGATCTCGATACCGAGATAAATCAGCGTTGCGCCGATCAGTAGGCCCAAGTTGTTCTGCAGCAAACTTCCGCCGCGACTGATGCACCCGCCGATGTCCAAATCATAATCGCGTTCCAAAATCTCTGGGGCCACTCCGGTGGACGCAAACGGCGGCGGGGAGGCCGGTGATTTGGCCGCGAGGGCCTCGGCAAATTCGGGAAAGGCGATCACGGGCCGCCAATCGGTCTGGCCCTCCGCTTGGACGAGCGTCTGAGCGCCGACGCGGCCTTGTTGAATCCATTCGCGCAATAGCTCGGCACTGACCGGGCCGTATTCTTTTTTATCTGCTCCGATGATTTTATACATGATTTAGTTGGGTTAAGGGTTCACGGTGACATCCAGGCGAAGGCCGGCCCCGGCACATTGCGCAATACGCCGAATAGAATCACGATGGCGCAAACGGCCCAAGCCATGGCCGGTCGCGCCCAGCGGGCAGGGCGGGGGACGGCCGCGTGCCGCCCGCCTGGTCGGCGGATGAAGAACCAAGGCAGCAGCGCCAGCCCGGCGATCAACAGGGGATTGCAACAGAACGCGACGGCAAACTCGCCGTGCGTCAGATGATGCAACGCGCGCAACGAACCGCAGCCGGGACAGTTCAACCCGGTAAACTGGTGGAACAGGCACCCCGGATAGATCGGGCTGCGGGTCGGGTCAAAGAAAAACAGCACCGCCACCGCGAGCAAGCCGCCGGCGCTCAATCCGGCGGCAAGGCCAGTTCGTTTTGACAGGCGTGGCAGGTTTTCGGGCATCAGAGCTTTTTCAACGCGTTCAGAATTTGGTCCCCGCTCATTGCAAACCCGATGGTCATCAACGCCGCCGCCAGCGTCAAACTCACAATCGAGCAAATGAGCCCGGCGATGGCCAGGCCCCGCCCGGAATAGGCGTCGGGGTGTTTCTGGATTTGGGCCAGGCCGATGAGGGAGAAGATGATGCCCAGCAGGTTGAAGGGCAGCCCGTAGCAACAGCACAAACCGAACGTGACGGAAAAAATCCCCAGGGTCAGGCCGGTCACCGCGAAAGGATTGTTTTTTTGCAATGGCATCCCACCGAGTTGGCCCGGGTGGGAGCGAATAGGTGGGGGAGTTGATCCGCCAGCGAGCAACGCTGAAAATTCCGGCAACACCCGGAGTGGCAACCAACCCGCGCCGCCCTCGGGCAGCACTTGCGTGTCGGCATTCACGCGGCCTTCGGTGATCCACTGACGTAATTGATCTCCGCTGACCGGACCGTATTCCCGTCCGTCCGCTCCGATGGTTTTATACATGGTGAAATCCTGCTGGCTGAAGCGTCACTTTGCTCGCCCATGCCTATCCCGGTCGGCGGGCTTAAGCAAGCGCGGAAAGCCGGCCCCGTCCCAAGTGCCGCGTCAGACCGCCAGACCGAACCAACTGCCGATGATTGACAAGGAGGTTTTGGTTACATACTGCAGCGATTTGGTCACGAACGGCAGTTGAATGACAATGATCACCGCGATGAAGCCGTAGCGGGCGATCTGGTAGTAGGTTTCGTAGCTCATCCCAATCAGACTCCGCACGACATGCGAGCCATCCAAGGGCGGAATCGGGATGAGATTAAAAAAACACAACATCAGACTAAGACGGGCGGTTTGAACCAGAAGCACCGCGATGGTTTCCGAACCCGCCATGAATCCGATGCGCGCCAGGCCCATGAAAGCCACCGCGAGCAATAAATTCATCCACGGCCCGGCCAGCGAGATCAGAATATCGTCCATGCGGGGGTTGCGGAGGTTGCTGGGATTGACCGGCACCGGCTTGGCCCAGCCGATCAGGAAGCCTCCGATGCTCGAAGAAAGAAAAATCATCAGCAACGGCATGACCACGGTGCCAATCGGGTCAATGTGAACGAGGGGGTTCAGCGAGCATCGGCCCTGATCCTTGGCGGTGTTGTCTCCGCACTTCGAAGCCATCCACGCGTGCCCAAACTCATGGAACGTCAATAGCACGACTAGCCCGATATAGTAGATCAATCCGTCAATGAGAACACTTGAATCCATGGGCGCGGAAATTACCAACCGACCGCCGCAGAGTCGAGAAGGGACGTGAATGGCGGGCAGAAAAGACGGCCGGAAACCTGACGGGCGACAACCAAATCGCCGCGCCAGCCCCGTTTTTGCGTGACGTTTCGAGTTGGGCGGTGTCGAATCCAAGGCGGGCGGGTTCGTACGCCGACCGCGCAACCGAAAGCCGGTACCGGTGTTTCATCCGCTGACCGGTCGGGTCGGGGCCAAAAATGAACAAGCGGTCCGCCGTACCAGTCCATTATCGGAATGTTCCCAGTGGCAAGAATGTTAGCGCGACACGGGTGGTGGGCGGGGCTTTGTTTACTGCTCGCGCTGACCGGCTGCACGGCGAACTATTATCGCAAGTCCGCCGACAAGTCTGCCTACGGGGCCATCCAAGCCAAGACGCCGCTGGTGCCGGATATGGATCCGCGCTTTACCATTGAGCAGACCAACACGTTGTCACTTGATGGGCTGTCCGTCGCCACGGACGTGCCTCAGTTCCTTGGCCGGGACGGGGAACGGGAAGTCGGCGCGCATATCGTGAATCTGGAGCAGGCGCTGGATTTGGCGGTCAAATACAACCGCAGCTATCAATCCCGCAAAGAGCAGCTCTATCTTTCCGGGCTCGCCCTCACACTGGCCCGGCATCAGTTTGCGCCGCTCTTCTCCGCTTCGGCTGATGTGGATTATGCCGCTCAAAGGACGGACAATATCGACGGGATTACGGGCAAGCCGGTGCTGAATGACCCGTACGTGGAAGAAGCCAAGGTCTCTGCGGGTGGCACGATCGGCGTGGATTGGCTCATTCGTGACGTGGGCCGGATCACTGCGGCGTTCACGGCGGATGCCATTCGCTTCGTGACGGGTGATCCGCGGCTCGTCACGACCTCCCAGCTCAGTGCCACGTTTTTTCGGCCCATGCTTCGGAATGCGGGGTTCAAAGCGGAGGCGGATATTCTGCTCACCGCCGAGCACCAATTGCTCTACGATTTGCGGGATTTCACGCGCTATCGCAAGGAGTTCAGCGTGCAGATCGCCACCGCCTACTATGGCGCCTTGGGCCTGCGCGACGCGGCGAAGAATAACTTCCTCACTCTTAAGAGTTCCCGAAAAAATGCCGAGCGCACCCGCGCGATGGTCCAAGAGGGCCGGATCACGACTGCGGATTTGGGCCGGCTCGAACAACAGGAACTTTCGGCGGAGGGACTCTGGATTAACGCTGTGCGCAACTACAATCAGGCTCTTGATACTTTTAAGATTCAACTGGGGCTTTCCGTGGATGCCAAAATCGTGCTCAACGAGGATGACCTACGCGCGTTGCAAATCCGGCATCCGGAAATCAGCGTGGACGATTCGATCCAGGTCGCGTTGACGGCGCGATTGGATTACCTGAACACCAAGGATCAATTCGAGGACAGCGTGCGCCGGGTGGACTTGGCGGTCAATTTCCTGAAGCCGAGCGTGGACCTGACCGCCAACGTCAGTCCCTACAGCAATCCCAACCTCAATTTCAGTTTTCCGGATCTGCAACGCTACCGCTGGGATGTAGGCGTAAAGATTGATCCCGGTTTTGACCGTCAGGCCGAGCGCGATGCTTATCGTTCCTCGCTTATCAACCGCAACCGCGCCGCGCGGGCCATTGTCCAGCAGGAGGACGACATCAAGCTCGAGGTCCGGAACAGTTGGCGCACGCTGGATTCGGCCAAGCGCAATTATGAAATTAGTGAGATCGGCGTGAAACTCGCCGAGCGGCGCGTCGAGGAACAAAATCTCCGGGCCGATCTCGGCCGCGCCAACGCTCTGGATCAAGTGGATGCGCAAAATGCGTTGAATGAATCGCAGAACCAGCGCGTGCAGGCGTTGGTGACGCATACGATTGCCCGGCTCCAATTCTGGAACAACATGGGCATTCTTTACATCAAGGAAAATGGCCAGTGGGAGGATCCGAAACATGCCAAAGCTCAATAATGCGATAAACTTTGTCCGCCGCCAGCCCCGCTGGCGCTGGGTGGTGACGGTGCTGGCGGTAGTCGTCCTTGGCGGGTGGTGGTGGAAAGGCGGCGGCAAATCCACCTCTAATGTGTTGACCTTCGCCGCCCGGCGCGGGCCGCTGGAGATCACCGTGCTCGAAGGCGGCAGCCTGCAAGCGCTCGAATCGCAGGAAATCAAATGCGAGGTCCGCGTCGGCTATCAGGGC
>JANYBF010000437.1 GCA_025360895.1 Verrucomicrobiota bacterium | reverse complement strand
TTACATTTCAAAGCTTGGCTTTGATCCGCGCCGCCATGGCCACCGCTGTCAGGCCAAAGTGTTCACGCGCTTCCTCCTGCTCGGCGGTTTCATGCAAAAACTCATCCGCCGTGCCGCAACGAATCAAACGGGCCCGGGCCGGCGAATGATCCGCCAGCCATTCCGCCACGCTGCCGCCCAGACCACCCAGAACACTGTGCTCCTCCAGGGTCACGACGAGTTTGAAATTCTGGAACGCCTGCGTGAGCGTCGCTTCGTCCAGCGGCTTGATCGTGTGAAAGCTGACCACTTGCGCGGAAATATTTTCCTTGGCCAACAACCCGGCCGTATCGAGCGCGGCGGGCAGCATGGTCCCCGCGCTTAACAGGCAAACGTCGGTGCCCTCCCGGACGGTGATGGCGCGGCCGATTTGAAAATCAATTTCGGTTTTATGAACGACCGGCTCACCCTTTTTGCCGATGCGGATGTAAACCGGGTGCGGCTGATCCAGCGCCGCCTTCAGCGCGCCGCGCACCTCCACTTCATCCGCCGGCGCAAGCACCGCGAGGCCGGGCAGCAGGCGCAACATGCCCATTTCCTCGCACGAATGATGGGTGGCGCCGAGCGAGGCGTAGGACAGTCCGGAGCCGGTACCGACGATGATGACGGGTTGATGATGGTAGCAGACATCAATACGGATCTGCTCCATGCAGCGATAGGTGATGAACGGCGTGATGGTGTAGCAAATCGGGCGCAGGCCGCTCATCGCCATGCCGGCCGCCATGCCGATCAGGTTCGCCTCGGCGACGCCGCAATTGAAAAACCGGCCGGGATATTTGGCCTTGAGGTCGTCGAAGAGGCGGTTCCCGATGTCGCCGCTCAACAGCACGACGCGCTCGTCGCGTTGCGCGAGTTCGGTGACTTGCTTCGCAAAGGCGTTTCTCATGAGAAATCCAAAACTCCGAACATACACTCTGAGTTCAAACCGCTAATCTTCACTGATCTCCGTTGATGGTAGATGTCTCCCAAGGGCCGGCATGAGAAAAATCTTCCACCCCACTTTCTCACCCGAGCGTTTCGAATTAGCGCCGATGAGCGTAGATTAGCGGTTCCTATTCTGCATTTAACATTTTGCATTCTGCATTTCGCCTTCACGCCAACCCCAGTTGGCGCTTCGCTTCGGCGACTTCCTCGGGTTTGGGAATGCGATAGTGCCAGTTGTTGTCGTCTTGCATGAACGAAACCCCTTTGCCCTTGATCGTGTGGGCAATAATTGCAAGCGGTTTGCCACCGGCGACCGGAACCAATTTCATCAGGCGCGTGAGTTCCGCGATATTGTGGCCGTCCACCTCGTGTGCGTCCCAGCCAAACGCCGCCCATTTATCGCGGAGTGAAGGCAGCGCCATGATTTCATTGCTGCGCCCCGTCGCCTGCCATTTGTTGTAATCCACGATGACACAAAGATTTTCCAGCTTCTGCGCCGGCGCGAACATCGCCGCTTCCCAAACCGTGCCTTCGTTGCACTCGCCGTCGCTCAGGCAGACAAACACGCGATAATCCAGCTTCCGAATCCGCGCGGCCAGCGCCATGCCGACGCCGACGGGCAGGCCATGACCCAGCGAGCCGGTCGCGAGTTCCACGCCCGGCGCACAGTTGGGCGCGGGTTGCTCGGCCAGCGGCGACCGGTGTTGGGCAAAATTATCCAGCCAATCCTGCGGGAAAAATCCGCGCGCGGCCAGCGTGGCATAAAGCGCCGAAGCCGCATGGCCTTTGCTTAAAATGAACCGGTCGCGCGCCGGATCGGATGGGTTCGTTGCATCCACCCGCACGACGTTCCAGTAGGCGGCAACCAAAATATCCAGGCAGGACAACGCCGAGCCGAGGTGCGGCGTGCCGGCGGCATGGGACATTTCGATGACCTTGAAGCGCAATTGGCGGGCGATCAGATCGAGATCGGCGATGGAAGTTGTAGCCGCAACGCTCATGGGAAATGGATGAGGCAATGGATGACTTCGCCGGAACGCATCTTGGCAATGCCTTCGTTTACTTCGGCGAGCGAAATGCGGTGCGAGACAAAACCACGCGGGTCGAAACGTCCATCCCGCAGCATGCGGAGGTAACGGGGAATGTCATCGGCGGGCCGGCTCTCGCCACCGTGCGAGCCGCGCAAAACCTTGCCGAGATGCAACGGCAGCGTGTTTAGCGAGATTTTGCGGTCATGCGCCATCACGCCCACGCCGACCACGCGGGCAAAGTTACCCGCCAGGGCGAAGGCTTGTTCCAGAACCGCAGGATTGCCTGTACCGTCCACGACCACATCCGGCCGTGCTCCGCCGAGAATTTTCAAGACGGCTTCACTGAAATCTTCCTTGGTGGAATTGATCGTGTGCGTCGCGCCGTATTGGGCGGCGACGGCCAGCTTGTGGTCTTGCACGTCCACGGCGATAACCGGATGCGCGCCCGCGAGCTTCGCGCCGAGCACCGTGCCGAGGCCAATGCCGCCGCAACCGATAACCACGACAGCTTCACCAATTTTTACCTTCGCGTCGTTGTTGATGACGCCAAAGCCGGTGGTAAGCGTGTCCGCGAGCAGGCAGCAGATTTCAAAGTCCGTGTCCGGTGGCACGACCGTAACGCGGTTTTCGGAAAGGATGGCGAGTTGTTGAAAGGTGGTGATGGGACCGGCATTGCAGTTTTTGCCGTGCCATTGGTAAATCGCGCCGCGCGCTTCGATGCCACGACCGGGACGCCAGTGGGCAACGACGCGGTCGCCGGGTTTGACATGGCGGACTTCCGGCCCCACTTCGCAAACGATGCCACCCGCCTCGTGGCCGAGCAGGTGCGGCAACCATTTGTCCGGCCCTTTCACCCCGTCAATCTCGCCAATCTGCGAGCCACAGATGCGCGTGGCTTTGATATCCACCAGCACCTGGCCGAAGCCCAGCGCGGGCAACTCCACCTCGTCCAGCACGAGCGGTTGCTTTTGTTCAACCAGAATGGCGGCGGCAGTTTTCATTCAGGCAGGCAGGGTTGTCGCGCGGCAACGCCCCCGGCCCGTGCCGGACCGGAACAATTTCGCCGCCGGCGCACGTCCGGGGTGAAGCCGTTGCGCCGGTCGTCGCCGCGCGACGACCCTACCACATCCAGTCGCGTTCGCTCGTTTGATCATCCGGCCATGAGTTTTTGGGTCAACCAAGGTCATTGCGCCTAGAAGTTTAGCAGAGACATGCCGCTCTTGAGAAGGGTGGGTTTGGAAATCGGGGTGGCATTGCCGACGATTTTCACGGCTTGCGCGCCGGCGAGCTGGCCGAGAAACGTGGCGAGGTCCACCGGCAACTGCTTCGCCGCCGCGAGCGCCGCCACGGAGAAAAAGGCGTCCCCCGCACCGATGGTATCCACCAGGTCCCGTTCGAGCGGCGGGCATAAGCAGGCGGCTTCGTGATCGTGCAAGCCAATGGTCTGCACCGCGCCGCGCGTGAGCCAGGCGTAGCGCGAGCGGAACTTCTGCTTCAGCCGCGCGAGTTCCCGGGCGTGATCCATTTGGCGCTGGCCAACCGCCAGCATCATTTCCTGCTCGTCGAGCGCCAAGGCATCCGCCCGCTGGTATTGGCGACTGACGATGTTAAAACCGTGGTTATTGCTGTTGGTCTGGCAATTCAAGGCGAGAAATTTGGCGGAAGCCTGAACTAGTTCCCGGACGAGCGGCTGCATCAGGCCGTGACCGAAATCGAGCAACAGCACCACGTCCGCCTGCTTGATCTCCCGGCGGATGGCACTGAGAACTTTCCGTTGCCCGGCGGCGGCGGGCGGATGGGCGTCAATGAAGTTGACCGAGAACAGCTTGCTCATCTCCGCCCCTTCGACGAGCGGCTCCACGAATCGCTGCTTGATGATGGTGGTGAAGCCGGCCTCCCGAATGACGCAATCCTCGCCCGGCGCAACGTGCGCCCGAAGCTGCCGTTGCGCCCAAGGCTCGGCGCCGATCAGACTCACAAACTTTACCTGCCGGGCAAACTGTTTGACGTGGCGGAATACGGCCAAGGCGCCGCCACACTGGGTTTCTTCCCCGAGAAAGCGGCCGGAGATGATTTTGTTCTTGGACGTCAATCCCTGCACCTTCACGGCGGAGTAACGATCGAAAATCGTATCGCCTATGACCAGCACCTTCAGCCCGGCCAGGCTGGCAACGGCTTCAAAGAAGCTTTTCCGCGGATAGCGCATGGCGAGGTCTTCGCAAAAGGCTTTAACCGGGGTGCTGAGATGGTCGAAGTGCTGGTTCAGCAGTTTCGTGGAGCTATAGGTCACCGAGCCGATGAAACGCACCTGACCGCCATATTTCCTAGCGGCGCGAATCTCGTCCGGCAAATTGCCCTCGGTATCAAAATCCGGGTCGGCGTAATCCTTGCCCTTGCAATAGACGTCCGGATGCACGCACGCGATCGCTTCGAGCGCGCCGGTGAACGGCACGAGAACGATGTAATCCACGCAGGACAACGCCGCGAGACTCTTGAGGCGCAGTTGCTCGTTGAAATAAGGCCGGCCCGGACCTTTATTGACAAATTTGTCCGCCGTGAGCGTGACCACAAGCGCGTCGCCCAATGCCCGCGCTTCCTCCAGATGCAGGATGTGGCCGGGATGGATGAGGTCGAAGATGCCGTGCGATTGGACCAGGCGCTTGCCGCGCGCCCGGAGCGATTTGAAAAACGCGGGCGCGCTGGCAAACGGAATTATTTTCGTGGCGGCCATCGAATTAAATCAGCGCGAGGCAAACTCGTAGGCTTTGGCGGAACGAGCGCCCTTCATAAACTTCATGTTGTAATGCTCGGCGGCGTCAATGTCCGGGAACGCTCCGCTGTCGAGCGCCTGGCGCAAGTTCGCCACTTCGGCCCGGATGGAACTGACCGGCTGGTAGCCGAGCACCTGAAGAATTTTTGCGGACGAGATGTGATAATCGCGTTTGTCGAGCGTGTCGGTGACTTTGATCTCGACGTTGAGGTCCTTGAGTTCGCCTTGGATGACCCGGGCAATCTCAATGACCTTCAAATTCTCGAATCCAAAATTAAAGGTGCGCCCATTGATCAGCTTGGGATCGGTCTGCGTGAGGATACCGTAAAGGTTGATGGCGTCGCTCATACCGACGTTGGGGCGGCGCTGCTCCCCGCCGTGCACGGTGATGACGCGCTTGCGGACGGCATCGGCCGTGAGCTTGTTAACCGTCAGATCAAACCGCTGGCGCGGCGAGTAACCGCAGATGGTCGCGGGCCGGATGTTGACCGCGCAGAAATCCGGTGAAGCCGCCGCCGTGACGAGCCACTCGGAGAGCATTTTGTACTTCGAATAAAACGTGATCGGCTCGGGTTCGAGGGCTTCGGTCACGTCGGCGCAATCCTTGATACCAAACACGCTGCTGGAGGAAGCGTTGATGAACCGCTGGACACCCGCCGCGCGCGCCTGCGCCAGCAAAAGCCCCACGGCGTCGAAATTCACCTGGCGCGTCAACACTTCATCAATGTCGCCGGTTGGATCGTTCGAGATGGCCGCCAGATGGATGATGGTATCCATGCCTTTCACCGCCGAGGCGACCACGACCGGATCGCGCAGATCGCCACGCATCAGTTCAAAGCGGCTCTGCCATTGCGGGAAAGACTGGTCGGCTTTAAGCGCGACGAGGCCGGCATCCGTGTACAGCATCTGATCCAGCACGCGCACCTGATGGCCGAGGCCGAGCAGATGCGGGGTCAAACGCGCCCCGACATAACCAAATCCGCCCGTGACGAGAATTTTCTTCGGTATCATGAATCAAGGTTTGTGAATGTAATCCGCCGGTTGTTGCTTTAATGCTTCCAGGTTTTGCGCGATCCAGGCAATAGTCTCATCAATGCCTTGATCCAGCGAGATGGCAGCCTGCCAGCCGAGCGTGGTGCGGGCCTTGGTGCTATCGAGCAAGTAGGCGGCGTCCTTGCCCGGACGGTCACCAACGACTTCGACCACGTCCGCAAATTTTACGGCCATGCGCGTGCAGATACGTTCGACGAGTTCGCGGATGGAAAGGTAAAGGTCGGTGGAAAAATGATATGTCTCGCCGGGCGGAGCCTGCCGGGCGACGCGCAGCGTCCCCTCCGCCACGTCGCGCGCGTGGATGAACGACCGCACGGAACGTCCGCCGCCATGAAGCTGAAGCTTTCGTCCCAGCTTGATGAAAAAAACCGTACGCGGAATGATGCGATAGAGTTGCTGGCCCGGCCCGTAAACATTCGCGGCCCGCGTGAAAACCACGGGAAACTTGTAGTTCTTGAAAAACGTCATCAGATGCAAATCACACGCCGCGCGCGAAGCCGCATAGGGCGTGCTGGGATTGAAGGGCGCGCTTTCGGTCACGTTGCCACTGCAACTGCCGTACACCTCGGGCGTCGTAACGTGGACGTACTTCTTGATGAAACCAAATTGGCGAATCTTGTCGTGCAACCGCACGTTGGCCACGACATTGGTTTGATACCACTGGTCGGGCTGCAACCAGCTTTCGGCCACCATGCTTTGTGCCGCAAAATTGACCACATAATCCGGCTTGAATCCGTCAATCGCGGCCACCAGTCCGTCCGTGTCCTGATTCAAGTCGAGTTGCCGGAACTGAAACTTTCCGGTCGCCGGCTGCGGGGTTGGCCACTGATACGGGAGAAAAACGGGGTTGAGTTCCGGTGAGCGGCTCGTGCCAATGACCTCATCGCCGCGCGTCAGCAAATAATTCACGAAGCTCGCTCCGGTGAACGAGTTGCTGCCGATCACGAAAAATTTGTCTGCCATGATGATTCCCGTTTTTCATTTACTCAACCGGCCTTTGAAAAACAAAAGCGAACGGGAAAGATTCCAATTTTCAGCCTTTTTGCAACTCTATTCAACCTCGCCAACCAGTTGGCGGGCAATTTCCTCCCCAATGGTCAACGACGCCGTGGCCGCCGGGCTGGGTGCGTTGAGCACATGCAACGCCTTGCGCCCGCGCACGAAACTGAAATCCTGAACGAGCGTTCCGTCCGGCGACATCGCCTGCGCGCGCACGCCCGCGCCCCCGGTCTCCAAATCTTCCACGCGAATCTCGGGCACGAGGCGTTGCAACGACTGGCAAAAGAGTTCTTTGCTGAACGAGCGTTTGATTTCTTCCCAACACATCCGCTTGTGCTGGCCCAAAAATTTCCACAGCCCGCCAAACGAAAGCGCGTCAAAAAGATCGGCGACGTTGAAGTCCGTTTTCTTGTAGCCCTCGCGTTTGAACGCCAGCACCGCATTGGGCCCGGCCTCGACCCCGCCCTCGATCAGCCGCGTGAAGTGAACGCCGAGAAAGGGAAATTGTGGGTCGGGCACGGGATAAATCAAATGCTTCACCAACTGCTGCCGCGCGGGTTTGAGTTTGTAGTATTCGCCACGGAACGGAACGATCCGCACTGCGCGTTTTTCGCCCGCCAGTTCACTCACGCGGTCGCAGTGCAGTCCGGCGCAGTTCACCACAAACTCCGCCTCGAAATCGCCTGCGGTCGTCTCCGCCACCCAGCCGTTGCCCGTCGGATTGAGCTTCGTGACGCGGGCGTTCGTCACCACTTTGCCACCCTGCTCCGCGATGCACTTCAACATCGCGTCGCAGACCTTCGGATAGTCCACGATGCCTTCCTGTGG
>JANYBF010000429.1 GCA_025360895.1 Verrucomicrobiota bacterium | reverse complement strand
CCCTCGGTGTTGTCCTCGACGTTGAGCGCCTGCATGAGGTTGTACATCTCGTCGTTCTTGTACATCACGTCGCGCTTGAGATCCCAGACGTTGAGCGGCTTGCCCTTGAGCACGAACACCGCCTGGTTGTTCACGTCGCGGCAGCTCGTGATCGAGCCGGCGGCGGACTGGCCTTCGCAGATGAACACCATCGTGCCTTTGCCCTTTTCCTTCTTCTGGTCGAAATGATTTTTGCAGTCCTTCAACTGCGGGATGCGCAACGTGATCGCCTTGGCGCGTTCGCGCGCGAGCTTCTTCACGTTCTGCAATTCCTTCCGCAACTCCTGCGTGTCCTTCACCTTCGCCATGATCGTCTCGGCGATTTGTTTGTTGCGCTGGAAAAAATGGAGCAACTCCTCGCGCACGTTGTTCACGAGTTCCGTGCGAATTTCCGTGTTGCCCAACTTGTTTTTAGTCTGCGACTCGAACATCGGGTCTTTGAGGCGGATCGCCACCGCGCCAACCATCGCCTCCCGGACGTCGTCGCCCTCGTATTTGCCGCCGCAATACTCGTTCACCGCCTTGAGCAAACCTTCGCGAAACGCGCTCAAGTGCGTGCCGCCGTCGCTCGTATACTGGCCGTTGACGAACGAATAAAACGTCTCGCCATAGCGCGAATTGCTGTGCGTGAAGCAGAATTCCAGCGTCTTGCTCGCGTAATGCAGCGGCGCATAAATCGGCTCACTGCCATCCGTGCCGAGATCTTCCATTACGAGATCCATCAGCCCGTGGCGCGATTGAAACACTTTTGGTTCGCCATGGGGTAGGGCCGCGCTGCCGCGCGGCCCGGACGAGCCGCAGCTCGTCCCTACCATCCTGAGGATCAACCGCAGCCCTGTGTTGAGGTAGCTGTAATGGCGCAGGCGACGCTCCACGTATTCCTGCTTGAATTCCGTGTCCTTGAAAATCTCCGGGTCCGGCTCGAACTCGATGAACGTGCCGTTCGGCTCTTTGGTTTTGCCGGTGTTTTCTTTCTTCAGCTTGCCGATCTTGAAACTCGCTTCGGCGAACTCGCCATCGCGATGGCTGCGGACAAAAAAGTTTTTGGAGAGCGCGTTCACCGCCTTCGTGCCGACGCCGTTCAAGCCGACGCTGAACTGGAACACGTCATCGTTGTATTTCGCGCCCGTGTTGATCTTGGAAACGCAGTCCACGACCTTGCCGAGCGGGATGCCGCGCCCGAAATCGCGCACCGTCACGCGATTGCCATCGAGCCCGATGTGGACCTCCTTGCCGTTGCCCATGATGAATTCGTCAATGGCATTGTCCACGACCTCCTTGAGCAGCACGTAACAACCGTCGTCGGGATGCGCGCCGCTGCCGATGCGCCCGATGTACATGCCCGTGCGCAGCCGGATATGCTCCAGCGAACTCAGCGTCTTGATCTTGCTCTCGTCGTAATTGTGTTTGGTTTTTTCGGCCATAGAAAATTATACGGTGGAGAAAATGAATCAAACCTTCCTCGTTGAAAATACAAATCAATCGCTTCTATGATACTCTGCTGAATGAACGAAGGGCCAACATCAGGAATTGCTTATCTGGCACCTGAATCTCAGGATGCGGCCTTAAGTAACTTTTCAGCGAAGGAACGAAACCAGTTCGACGCACAAGAACGACGTGATTTTCCGGCACCGAACCAGGAGGCAACGCTTTGGAAGTACTTGGACACCTATAAATTTGAAAGTTTGCTTGAGAGGAGAAGTCTCTACTTGCGTCAGGTCGCTAAGTTAGCAGTAGACGAGCCTAACGAAGGTCGGATGAATCAACTTCAAGAAGAAGCTTTGGTCAAACGATTTGGGCACTCTCAAAATGACTTGGGAAATTTCCGCACGTTTCACGCGCATGTCCGACAGTGCTCTTGGGTAACATGCTTTTCTCTTGGCGACTTTGACGAAATCCACATGTGGGAGGGATATTGCAGAGCCGTGCCCAACGAAGGTGTCGCAATCAAGACTACCTATAAGAATCTACTGTTGAGCTTTACCGATCTTGAACTGTGGCCATTTAGCGCCATGGTACGCTACAAACAGTTGGATTATATGCCGTGGAAGCATGGTTATCTGCTTTTTCAAAAAGTCCCAGATTATTCTGACGAACGCGAAGTGCGGGCTTGTGTGCTATCGCTCGAAGAAAAATACCCCAAAGAGTGTTTGCATGCACCTGTTCTGTTGCCCCGACTAATTCAAAAAATCTATGTTCATCCAAAAGCTTCGGAAGTTTACATGAGAAAAGTGAGCGATCTAGCCAACCAGCACTTGCCAAAAAATGCGTGGCGTATCCGTTGGTCTCGATTTCATTGAAGCTCAAACGGGAATGCCCTCAGTCTGAATCCCCCATTGCGGGACTGGTGAAAGAATCGTTTCACTCTCCGAAAGCGCGATGAACGTGCCACACTCCAAACGCTGCGCGCAGTTTTGGAATTTTATTGATGAACCCGCTCTGACAAATCTTGCGCGTCAGCTCTTGAAAAGCGCGACGGGATTGGTGGAGCCGATGCGCGTGGCGCCGGCTTCAATCAACGGTAACAGCGCTTGCGGATCGCGCAGATTCCCGACGGCTTTAACGATGAATTTGGGGCCGAGGGCTTCGCGCAAGGCTCTCACGTCGTCAGCGGAAACCCGGGCGTCGGGCCAGAAATCCGTGCCGGTGGATACGGACTGTGCCCCCGAGTCGGAAATTAACGCGCAGGCATTCGCGATTTCGGCCCGGGTCAAGGCCCGCGTCTCCAACACCGCACACACGGGCCGCTCATCCACGGCTTCGATGACATCGCACAACTCGCGCAGCACGGCTTTGCGATTCCCGTTCTTCAGGTCGCCCAAGTTAAGCACCAGTTCAATTTCCTGTGCTCCGAAGTCCACGGCCACTTCCGCTTCGTATCGCTTCACGTCGCCATCGCTCGTGCCAAGCGGGAAGCCGACGAGTGCCACGACCTGCACATTACCGTCTTCCAGGCCGGCGGCGGCCAGGGCCACGCGCGATCCGTTCACGCAAATGGCACGGTAATTCTTTTCGCGGGCGCGGGCACAAAACGCGGCGAATTCCTGGGCCGTGGCGGCCGGTTTCCAGAACGCAGCGTCGAGGCGAGCGGCTATTTCGCTAAGTGAAAGTGTTTTCATAAAAAGGCGGCGGCCGGAAAGTTCCCGCCGCCGCCGGATAGGCAAAACCTTACTTCAAACCCACCAGGTACCCAAAGCGCTCGCGGAATTTATCCGGAGTCAACGAAACCGTGGCCGCGAGTTTGGCCAGTTGCACCACATCTTCAAAGTCGGATTTTTCCAGCCGGATCATGTAAGCGGTAGCGCATTCGTAAGTTTCACCATCCACATTAACTTTGCGAACTGTGAAACGGCCAGATTTGGGATCCAGCATTTTCTCGAACTGCAACGGCACGAGTTTGCCGTCAATGAAGCTGATTATCGCTCCATATTTAGCGGCCTCGGGCGACAGGATGAATTTTACCGCGCCATAGCCGAGATCGCGCGTGTATTCGCCGTCAAAGGGAATCGGATCGGCGCAACGCAACTCGTAGCCCAGATCTTTGTCAATGAGGGTCATCTTGAGCCCGAGCTGCTCGAGGCGGCTGGTGACCAGATCTTTCATCAAGCGGCCGAACTCGATTTCACCCAGGCGCAAATGCCCATGATCATCGCGGACGACTTTGCCGTAACGGTCGAGTTGCCCGCCGGGCACGGCGGTGACGAGGCCTTTTTCGCCCATGGATTCGATTAATCCTTCCGCCAGGACCGCCACGCCATAATTTGATCCGTCTGCGTAGCGCTTGATAATCGAACCGATGATGAGGTCGGCCACTGCCTCGGCAGTGACAGGTTTGCCGCGAAACTCCTCCGGAATAATCGTGATTGCCGCGGCGGCGGCTTTGCCGATGCCCAGCGCGAGGTGGCCCGCCGCCCGGCCCATGCTGATGATGATGTACCAGCGCGAGGTGGTGCGCGCGTCTTCG
>JANYBF010000182.1 GCA_025360895.1 Verrucomicrobiota bacterium | reverse complement strand
CACTTGGGCAGCCGCCGTATCCGGACCGTGGGCGAATTGCTCGCCAACCAGTGCCGTGTCGGGCTGGCGCGCACCGAACGGTTGGTGAAGGAACGCATGACGCTTTTCGATCAGGGCCTCGAAGCGATGACTCCTCAAAAGCTCATCAATCCGAAGGCGCTGTCCGCCGTCATCCGCGATTTCTTTGGTCGCTCGCAACTCAGCCAGTTCATGGATCAGATCAATACGCTGGCGGAATTAACCCACAAGCGCCGCTTGTCGGCTCTCGGACCGGGGGGCTTATCCCGCGACCGCGCGGGTTTTGAAGTCCGCGACGTTCACCCGTCGCACTATGGCCGCATTTGTCCGGTGGAAACACCCGAAGGCCCGAACATCGGTTTGATCGCGTCGCTGGCGACGTTTGCGCGCATCAACGATTTTGGTTTCCTCGAAACGCCGTATCGCAAAGTCGAAAAGGGTCGCGTCTCTAATCATCTGGATTACCTGACCGCAGATCGTGAGGAGCAGTTCATCGTCGCCCAGGCGAACTCGGCGATTGACGACAAGGGAAATTTCACGACCGACCGCGTGGTTTGCCGGTGCCGGGGCGACTTTATTGACGTCGAACCCGACCGCGTGGACTACATGGACGTGTCGCCCAAGCAGTTGGTTTCCGTTGCCGCGTCGCTGATTCCGTTCCTCGAACACGACGACGCCAACCGGGCATTGATGGGTTCCAACATGCAACGTCAGGCCGTGCCGTTGCTCGTTACCGAAGCTCCGTTTGTGGCCACCGGTCTCGAAGACCGTGTCGCGCGCGATTCCCGGGCGGTTGTCGTGGCGGAAGAGGCTGGTAAAGTCGCGTCCATCACCGGCAGTCACGTCATCATCACCGAAGACGGCAAGTTGCCGGAATCGAAGAAGAAAGTTAAGCACGAGCCCGAAAAGGGTGTCTGGGTCTATGAGATCCGCAAGTTCATGCGCTCCAACGCGGCGACTTGCATCAACCAGAAAATTCTTGTCCGCAAGGGTGACCACGTCAAAAAAGGTCAAGTTATCGCGGACGGGCCTTGCACTCAGTTCGGCGAGCTTGCGCTCGGGCGCAATGTGCTCGTCGCGTTCATGCCGTGGAACGGTTACAACTTCGAGGACGCGATCCTCATCAGCGAGAAGATCGTCAAGGACGACATCTTCACCAGCATTCACATTGACGAATTTGAGGTCGCCGCCCGCGATACCAAACTTGGGCCGGAGGAAATTACGCGCGACATCCCGAACCTCGGCGATGAGGCGTTGAAAAATCTCGGCGCTGATGGTGTCATTCGCGTCGGGGCGGAAGTGAAGCCCGGCGACATTCTGGTCGGCAAGATTACGCCGAAGTCTGAAACCGAGCTCGCGCCGGAAGAACGTTTGCTCCGCGCCATCTTTGGTGAAAAGGCGGCGGATGTGAAGGACACGTCGTTGAAAGTTCCTTCCGGCACCTATGGCATCGTCATGGATGTAAAGGTTTCGGCCAAGAAAGATGGCGAACACAAGGCGGTCAGCGAAGACAAGCGCCATTCCAAGCAGATTGAGGAAGATCACAAGAAAAAAGTGGATGAGTTGCGCGATCAGTTGACGGAAGCGTTGAGCAATATCTTGCTCGGCGAAAAAATTCCGCTCGATGTGGTCAACAGCGAAACCGGCGAAATCATCATCCCGGCGAACCGCAAGATCACCAAAACACTGCTCCGTCGGCTCGCCGAGGTCTATGACCGGATCGAGATTGACCCATCGCCGATCCGCAACAAGATCAATGAGATCATCGGTAGCTTCAAAAAGAAGTTTGACGATATTCAGATGCAGTATGACGTGGAACTTGGTCGTGCCGAGGCCGGGGAAGGCGCCGATAGCGGCATCGTCAAATCGGTTAAGGTCTATGTCGCCTCGAAGCGCAAGCTCTCGGTGGGTGATAAGATGGCTGGTCGTCACGGTAACAAGGGCGTCGTCGCCAAGATTGTGGCCGAGGAAGACATGCCGCATCTCGCGGATGGAACGCCGGTTGAAATCGTGTTGAACCCGCTGGGCGTGCCTTCGCGCATGAACGTCGGTCAGGTGTTGGAAACCCACCTGGGCTGGGCGGCGAAAATTCTCGGCATGAAATTCGCCACCCCGGTGTTCGACGGCATCAAGGAAAAGCAGATTCGCAAGTACCTCGAAGAAGCGGGCAAGCAACAAACCGATCAAGGACAGGTGGTGCTCGTCGGCGAGAACGGCAAAACGCATCTTTACGATGGTCGCAGCGGTGATCAGTTCGATCAGGAAGTGGTCGTTGGCTACATCTACATGATGAAGCTGGGGCACTTGGTCGCGGACAAGATTCACGCCCGTGCCGTCGGACCGTACTCGCTCGTCACGCAACAACCGCTGGGCGGCAAGGCGCAATACGGCGGGCAGCGCTTCGGCGAAATGGAAGTCTGGGCGATGGAAGCCTACGGCGCGGCGTACACGTTGCAGGAGCTCCTGACCGTGAAGTCCGACGACGTGCAAGGTCGTACGCGGATCTACGAAAGCATCGTCAAGGGCGACAACGCGCTCGAAGCGGGCATCCCGGAATCATTCAACGTCCTCGTGAAGGAAATGCAATCCCTCTGTCTGGATGTGAAAGTCGGTTACACCAATCCGGTGGATCAACCCCCGGAAAATGCCACGGCGGTCCTCGCCGCCGTCTAGGTCAACTTATTAACCACTGCTGAATCTAAAAGCGCATGACTCATTCCAAAGAAAACGCCCGCGAATTACTCGGCCTCGACAAGGTCAACCAGGTTGACCACATCGGCATCACCGTTGCGTCACCCGACGCGATCCGGTCCTGGTCGAAGGGGGAAGTCAAGAATCCCGAAACCATCAACTACCGGACGTTCAAGCCCGAAAAGGGCGGCCTTTTCTGCGAACGCATTTTCGGTCCCGTGAAGGACTGGGAATGTTCGTGCGGCAAGTATAAACGAATCAAACATCGCGGCGTGGTTTGCGACCGTTGTGGCGTCGAAGTGACCCTTGCCCGCGTCCGCCGCGAGCGCATGGGCCACATCGAACTGGCCGTGCCGACCTGTCACATCTGGTTCTTCAAGTGCATGCCGTCGCGGATCGGGCTCGCATTGGACATGACCGCCCGCCATTTGGAACGCGTGATCTATTACGAGGATTACCTCGTCATTGATCCGATGGATACGCCGCTCAAGCAAAACCAGTTGCTGAGCGAGCATGAGTGCCGCGAAGCCCGCGAAACCTACGGCGCCGAGGCGTTTGTGGCCAAAATGGGTGCGGAAGCCGTGCGGGAAGCGCTTTGCAAAGTGGACCTGGCCAAACAGGTCGAGAAATTGCAGGGAGGAATGACCGAGACCAAGAGCAAACAGATTCGCAAGAAAATCGCGAAGCGAATCAAGCTGCTTCAGGGTTTCATGGCCTCAAAGAGCCGGCCGGAATGGATGATCCTTACCGCTCTGCCGGTTATTCCACCGGACTTGCGTCCACTCGTGCCGCTCGAAGGGGGACGTTTTGCGACGTCCGATCTCAACGATCTCTATCGCCGCGTCATCAACCGGAATAACCGGTTGAAAAACCTGCTCTCCCTCAAAACGCCGGAAGTCATCATCCGGAACGAAAAGCGCATGTTGCAGGAAGCGGTGGACGCGTTGTTCGACAACGGTCGCCACGGTCGCGCCGTCACCGGGGCCGGCAATCGCGCGTTGAAATCCTTGAGCGACATGCTCAAGGGCAAGAGCGGGCGTTTCCGCCAGAACTTGCTCGGCAAGCGCGTGGATTACTCGGGCCGTTCCGTCATCGTCATCGGTCCGGAACTCAAGCTCAACCAATGCGGTCTGCCGAAGAAGATGGCGCTCGTGTTGTTCGAGCCGTTCATCATTCGTCGCTTGAAGGAACTCGGTTACGTTCACACCGTTCGCAGCGCAAAGAAGATGATCGAGCGCCAGACCACCGAGGTTTGGGATATTCTCGAAGAAGTCACGAAGGGTCACCCCGTGTTGCTCAATCGGGCCCCGACGCTCCACCGTCTGTCGGTGCAGGCTTTCGAGCCGCAACTCATCGAAGGTGAAGCGATCCGGATTCATCCGCTCGTCTGTACCGCTTACAACGCCGACTTCGACGGCGACCAGATGGCCGTTCACGTACCGCTGTCCGTCGAAGCTCAGATGGAAGCCCGGCTGCTGATGATGGCGACGAACAACATTTTCTCGCCCTCCTCCGGCAAGCCGATCATCACGCCGACCCAGGATATTACGCTGGGTTGCTATTACCTCACCGCCGAGCCGCGCACGCCGCTGCCGACGGACTTGAAGGAACTCATGTTGTTCGGCTCGAAGACGGAAGTCGTTTTTGCCTGCGACGATGGGGCCGTAAAAACGCACGACCGCATTCGCTTCGCCAATCCTGATTTCGGTCGCAAGACCGTTTATGGCGATTCAACGAGCAAGGTGATTGTCACCACCGTCGGTCGCGTGCTCTTCAGCGAAATCTGGCCGGATGACCTGGGTCTTTACAACAAGGCCGCCGGCAAGACTCAGCTCGGCGATCTCATCTGGCGTTGTTACAAGAGTTGCGGTCATGAAAAGACCGTCATCATGCTCGACAAGTTGAAAGAGCTCGGCTTCCGGGAGGCAACCAAGTCTGGTTGTTCCATCGGCATTGATGACATGATCATTCCGAAGGAGAAGGACCAGGAGATCGCCGCCGCCCAGGTGCTGATCAAGGAAGTCGAGAAACAGCACCGCAAGGGCATCATCACTTCCGGTGAACGCTACAACAAGATCGTGGACATCTGGACGCATGCGACCGACCAGATTTCGAACGTCATGTTCAAGACGCTCGAGCAAAACCAGGGCAAGAAGGAATTCAACCCGGTCTATCTCATGGTGGATTCCGGCGCCCGCGGCAATCGTCAGCAGGTCCGTCAGCTCGCCGGCGTGCGCGGCCTCATGGCCAAACCCAGCGGCGACATTATTGAGAAGCCGATTCTGGCGAATTTCCGGGAAGGCCTCACGGTGCTCGAATACTTCATCTCCACGCACGGCGCCCGCAAGGGTCTCGCCGACACCGCGCTCAAGACCGCCGATTCCGGCTACATGACGCGCAAGTTGGTGGACGTGTCGCAGGACGTGATCATCCGCGAGTACGATTGCGGCACCACCAACGGCATCTGGGTGCAGGCCATCCACGAAGGCGAAGACGAAGTTGTCAAGCTGGGCGAGCGGATCATTGGTCGTTGCGCGTGCGAAGACATCGTGAATCCGACGAACCCGAAGGCGTTCCTGATTCGCGCGAACGAAGAATTCGACGAAGTCACCGCCAAGGCTCTTGATGCCGCGGGCGTCGAAAAGGTGAAGATTCGCTCCGTGTTGACCTGCGAAAGCAAGCAGGGCACCTGCAAAGCCTGCTACGGACGCAACCTCGCCACGGGCGGCTCGGTCAAATTGGGGGATGCGGTTGGCATCATTGCCGCGCAATCCATTGGCGAACCGGGCACGCAGCTCACGATGCGTACGTTCCACATCGGCGGTACGGCGGCGGGCGTGTTCAAGGTGCCGCAAATCAAGGCCAAATTTGACGGCAAGGTCAAATTCAACGACCTCCGTTACGTCACGCTCGAAGACGGCAACAGCATTGTCCTCAACAAAAACGGCTCAATCTCCATTCTGTCCGAGGAAGGTCGCGAGCTGGAAAACCATACGATCGTCATTGGTTCGGTCATCGCGGTCGGCGACGGTGGCCATGTGAAGAAGGGCGCAACCTTCGTGCAGTGGGATCCGTACAACGCCCCGATTCTCTCCGAAAAAGCCGGGCATGTTAAGTTCCACGACATCATCGAGGGCGTGACGATGAAACAGGAAATGGACGAAACGACCCAGCAAGAGGCGAAGGTCGTTATCGAGCACAAGGAAGATTTGCATCCGCAGATCATCATTTCCGATGACAAGGGCGAACCGTTGGCGAATTACCCGATTCCCTCCGGCGCGCACATCCTGGTCAACGTTGGCGACAAGATTGTCGCCGGCACGCTCATGGCCAAGACGCCGCGCAAAACGACCAAGACCAAGGACATCACCGGCGGTCTCCCGCGCGTGGCGGAACTGTTCGAAGCGCGCCGACCCAAGGACGCCTCGGAAATCTCCAAGATTGACGGCATCGTGGACTTCGGCGCGAGCGTTCGTGGCAAACGGTGCATCCTCATCAAAGATCCGGTCACGCAGTTGGAAGAGGAACACCTCATCGCCATCGGCAAGCACGTCATTGTGTTCAAGGGCGACTTCGTGAAGAAGGGCCAGCAGTTGACCGAAGGCCCGATGGATCCGCATGAAATCCTCGATGTGTGTGGCCCGCAGGAATTGCAGGAGCATCTGGTGAACGAAGTGCAGGAAGTTTATCGCCTTCAAGGCGTGACGATCAACGACAAGCACATCGAAATCATCGTGCGCCAGATGTTGCGCAAGGTGCGCATCACTGAACCCGGCGACACCCAGTTCCTCTGGGGGGAACAAATTGAACGGCTGGAGTTCGAAGGCGAAAATGAGCGCGTGGAGAAGATGGGTGGCAAACCCGCCGAAGCCTCACCGGTGTTGCTCGGCATCACCAAAGCATCATTGGAAACCGAAAGCTTCCTGAGCGCGGCCAGCTTCCAAGACACCACCCGGGTGCTCACCGAAGCGGCGACGCGGTCCCGCGTGGACAACCTGCGCGGCTTCAAGGAAAACGTCATCATGGGCCACATTATCCCGGCGGGCAGCGGTTTCGATTACCATCGGAAAGTGCAGCTCAAAGTCCTCGTGGATGTGGAAGACATCCAGGAACCCGAGCCCGAAGAATCGGAAGCCGAAAATCCGCTGGCCGTTTAATCGTTCAGCTAAAATAATTACAAATCGGGGCGCTCTCTTCACCGGGAGCGCCCCGAACTGCGTACGCCCCGGAACTCAGACGTGGCGGCAGTTGCCCACGAAGTTTGAGCGAAGTTCGGTCAACGCCGCCTACGGATGTTCCCACCTTCCAGATTTTTGTAAGGTCTTGCTCTGCGCGACGGTTTAACCTGTAGTTGCGCACCGGGCGGCGGCGAGTAATCCCGTCCCCCCCGGCGCCCGATTTCCGCATGATTCAACAACCGCCAGCCGACGATTGCCCGCCGGACCTGATTCCGACGCGCGCCAGTCTGTTGGGGCGGCTCAAAGACTGGGACGACCAGGCCAGTTGGCGCGACTTCTTCAATACCTATTGGAAGCTCATCTACGGCTTCGCCCTCCAGCGCGGCCTCACCCATTCCGAGGCGGAGGAAGTTGTCCAGGAAAGCCGCTGGCTGCGGCTCGTCATCGAACTCTTTCCGCGGCTGGCCAAAATCCGCCGCTTCCGGTTGGCACCGGTGCGGCATGAGGGTCGGACCGGCCGCCTCTTGCAACGGCGGATTGCCGGAGAGATCCGGCAGCGTGAACGGGAGGCGGTGCGATGATCCTCCGCCGCGACTTGGTTGGACGCATTCCACTGCGTCCCTGCATGGCTCAACGGTCAGCCGAACCTCCGTCAGGTTTTGGAGTGCGCCAGCCCTCTCTTCTCGTTACGCACATTTTTGGGGTCATTTTAAGGTTCCTATTGTCAACGCGTTATGGCAGACCTTGGGGATGCAAGACCTGTTCAGCGATGCCATCATGGACGAATTCATCCAAGCGCAACTCGGCGATCAGCGGCGGACGCGCCGGCTGACCCGCCTCGCCGAGGCCTTGGCGCGTGCGCCGGACGCCTCCCTTCCCGCGGCCACCGGTTCGTGGGGCCAAGCCTGTGCCGCTTATCGTTTTTTCGCGCACACCGACTTCACGCCGCAGGCGGT
>JANYBF010000340.1 GCA_025360895.1 Verrucomicrobiota bacterium | reverse complement strand
GACGATCCTCATTGATAGCCCTTGGAGCGAGCGCTACAACGATTTCAAGGTGGACGCCGACCGTTACCCCGAGCCGGAGAAATTTTTTCGCAACCTGCAGGATCAGGGTTACCGCGTGGTCCTCTGGATGACCTGCATGGTGGACAGCTACAGCAAGGACACCAAGATCACCGATTCCCAGGCTTTCTACGACGAAGCGCGGACCAACGGCTACCTGGCCAGCGGGGCGCCAATCAAATGGTGGAAAGGCAAGGGTGGTTTCATTGACTACTCGAATCCCGAAGCCATGAAATGGTGGCACGGCCTCCAGCAACAGGTACTCGACTGGGGCGTGGACGGCTGGAAGCTCGATGGCTGCGACACGTTTTTTTCCGGTCGGCTGGGGAAACTCCCCGTGCCGTTCAACCGGGTTCATTCTGGCTGGATGACCACGCGCCAATACATGGACCACTACGCCCGCGCAGAATATCAACACGGTCTGACGCAAAATCCCGAGTTCGTCACACTGATCCGCGCGCTGGATCAACCGTGGAGTCATCCCGAGGGCTTTGCGCCGCTCGATGCCGCGCCCGTCACCTGGGTGGGCGACAACCGGCATACTTGGAATTACAAGGACCGTGGTATCGAAGGGGCCATCAGCGACATCCTCGGCAGCGCGCGGCTTGGCTATTGCGTCATCGGCAGCGATGTCGCCGGTTACCATGGCCACAGCAACCCGGACGACGTCGGTCCGGCCACAGCGGCCCTCTTGTCCAACTGGAAACCGAAAACTGCAACCTCTACGTCCACAAGCACGGAGTTCGACACAGCTGCGGGCAAGGATGAAATCGCTCCGAACATTTACATCCGTTGGGCGGAGTTCTCGACGTTCTGCGGACTCTTCCTGAATGGTGGTCACGGTGAGCGCCGGTTATGGAAACGCACGCAACCGGAGCTGGAGATCGTCCGCAAGTTCTCGTGGCTGCACACCGAACTCGTGCCCTACATGTATTCGCACGTCGTAACCTGCCACAACGGCGGCCCGCCGCTCATGCGGCCGTTGTCCGACGGAAAATTTTATTACCTGTTCGGCGACGATTTCCTGGTCGCGCCAATTCATGAGGACAAGCTCACGCGCACCGTGGCTTTGCCGCCAGGCGGATGGCGCTACCTGTTCGACGACCGCGAAGTCGTCCAAGGCCCGCAGCAACTCACGCGCGATTTCCCGCTGGACGAGTTTCCGGTCTTTGTCCGCGACGGCGCCATCGTGCCGCTCAAGGTGGCCCGCCCCTACACGGGATTCGGCGACCGGGATTCGGCGGATTTCACGACCTGGCTGATCTACCCGAAGGGCCAGAGCGAGTTCACCCTTTGGCATCCCGAAACGCATCCGAAGCCCGAAGCCACCACGGTGAAAGTAGATGCCGGTGTGTCACTGAAAATCCAGTTCTCTGGTAAGCACGCACCCCACATCCTCCGCATTTTCGCCAAGGAAAAACCGGCCGGTATAACACTCGACGGGCAGAATCTGCCCGAAGGCGATTCGTGGCAGTTTGATGCCAAGGAGCAGCGGCTCATCATCAAGACCCGCGACTATGCCAAGGGCAATTACCTAGTAAGGTGGCGCTGAAGCAATCTCGTCCTCCCACTTTACCTCGGCTTTCTCACTCAAAAGCCCACTCCAGAATCCGCCGCAACGAACCCAACCAGAACGTTCGTGACCGTCTCGGTCAAGAACTCTGACATAATAGACAGTCTGCTTTCCAGAGCTCGCCCAGAGAAAAGGACCTCTGCGAAGCTCTCTTAACTCAGAATGGCGAATCTCATATCCGTTGGCCGCAGCCCATTTCTGGAGCAGCGACCGTGATCGCGCGAAAGCCCAAACCAAGTAAAGGCCACCCACAACTACAAAGAATACCACTGGTGCAACTCCGATTGATGCAATCATGCTCATACCTGTGATGCCGCCGAAGAGAAAGATTGGGCGACAGGGTTTTTGTATATCGCTTTCATCGGTTCCGACCTTAATCCAGGTTTTAATCTTGTCGAGCAGGCATTTGCGGAGAACAAGTGGTCACTTATTGAACCAGAAAAAACGATAAGAGAAAAGTTTCTGCCCAATCTGGCGCAAGTGCCGACGGACTTCCGTTACTTTAGAACGCCACGAACTGAAACCCTGTTCACACGGAGTATTTCGCCACGATCCAGTCGGGAATGATCTCCGCCCGACCGGTTTTGAGTTTGACCATCGTGTAAGAAAAAGAGCCATCGCAGGCGAGTTTGCTCGTCTTTGACTTGATGATTTCGAACTCCACTTTGACGCCGTGCTTCAGAATCTCCGCCACCCAAGTTCGCACGATAAAATGTTCACCGAGCCCAAGCGGGCGTTTGTATTCGATCTGGGCTGTGCGCACGTACCAGCCAAAGCCGAGTTGGAGGAACTCCTCCATCGCCATGCGATAACAGCGCGCCATCTGATCATACCGCGCGGCCAGGACGTAATCCATGTAGCGGCTCGCATGAACGTGCTGGTTCATGTCAATGTCATCGGGCCGTACCTGCAAGGTCGTTTCAAATTTGGTGCTGATCATGCCGTAGGATAAAACCGCAATTGCTCTCAAATGTCAGGCAGCAAGTGATTGCCCCGCTGACGCTGCCGGCTAAATCCGGAATCCTTGGGGCGGAGCCTGGCCTGCGCTCCACCCACCGGGGCATCAAATGGTTCGCGCTGATGAAGCGACTGATCTATTGTGAAGCCCAACGACCCGTGAAAGAGAAACCGCCACGCGCAAATCATATCGCCGCTAACATTTCCCGGCGCAGTTTTCTGCGGCGCGGCGGATTGGCAATCGGGGGAGTTGCTTTGGCTGCTGTCGCGAATCCCGGTTCAGCGTTCGCTGCCACCATCAAGCGGCCCCGCGATCTCATCGGCTTTACGGAGTATCAGACGAATCTGCGCGGCGGACGGCACGCAAATCTAATCACCATGCGCGCGGCGACGGTAAGGGCCGACAGCACCCGTCCGCGGCGCCTTGCCAGCGAGCTTACCCGCCAACCCAATACTTGGACGCAATTCTCCGGATGGTCGCCGGATGGTCGTCAGGCGATCATCGGCAGCGGCTGGGAATCACCGGAAAACGGAGCCTGGGAGGAAGAACACAAAACGTTCAGGTTCACCCCCGAAGGATGGTTGTATGATACGCTGCTGCTCAACCTGGCGAGCGGCAAACTCGCCA
>JANYBF010000314.1 GCA_025360895.1 Verrucomicrobiota bacterium | reverse complement strand
GTTCGTGAAACTTTCCATGGAGAGAATGATGGGGGGATTCGTGCGCTCCGGTTCGTTGGGAATGTTCGTGCCCAAGTCCACCAGATTCATCAGCGTGACCGAATCATTCTCCCAGAGTTCGGCCGGGCGGCTCGCCCCCTTGAGTGGCAGATCCACGGATGCGCCGGCGGAAGCGACCACTTCGCCCGCCGCGTTAAGCAGCGCCACGGCGCTCAACTGGGCGGGGCGGACAAGTTCCGTGAGCGCGGATTCAAGCCGTTCCTTCGAAATCATCCCAAAGCGGCGTTGGGAGCGCAGGACGATCCCGACGGTGGTGGAAATATCCTTGGCCCGGTTGATCAGTTCAGCGCGGGCGACCCGTTCCACGCGAAAATGCTCCGCCACCTGCCAGCCCAACACCAGCGCCCACGCGCCAAAGAGCAGCGCGTAAACCAGCAGGCGGCGGCGGGGCGTCTCCATATGCGGTCCGGATAACTAGGGCGCAGCGTCCTTGAATAATTTATCGGAGGTTTTCGGTGCCGGCACCGTCGGCAGTTGGTCGAGGTACTTGCTCAACTCCTCTTCGGTCAGCGTTTTGGTCACGCCCGATTGCGCCTGTTCTTTTACCGACAGCGCGGCCAGTTGGGACGGGGCCTGCACAATGTGCGGCGTCAGGAAGATGAGCAGTTCGGTTTTGACATTTTTCTTTATCGTTGACCGGAAGGCGAAACCCAACCATGGGAGGTCGCCAAGGATTGGGATCTTGCTGACGGACTCGGTCTTTTTGTCCGCGATCAAGCCGCCGATGATGACCGTCTGGCCGTCCGGCGTGACCACCACCGTATCCGCCGAGCGCTTATCAATGACTGGGGCTTGCACGCCCGAAGAAATTGTGACCGAATCCGTCGCCGAAACGGACGAAATCTCCGGGGCCACAATCATCTCGACCAGACCGTCCGAGGTGATGAACGGCGTCACCTTCAAAATAATTCCAACGTCGGTGTAGGAGATGGAGTTGATGGGAAGACCGCTTAAGCTGCTATAGGTCACACTGGTGACCAGCGGCACCGACTGGCCAACGAGAATGGTGGCGGGCTGGCTGTTGCGCGCCAAGATCGAGGGGCGCGATAAGATCCTGGCTTTTCCGGATGTCGCTATGGCGCGCAGCGTTACCTGATAGTCTGTCCCGAGAACTTGATAGAGCCCAGCGCCGGGCGGCGTGGGATTGAAACTCTGCGCCGGTTGTCCCAAGGCGTTCTTCTGCACATTCGTGGCGATCTGGCTAAGCCCGCTTAGACCGAACACATCGGAGGCATTACCATTGTTCCCGCCGTATCCGCCTTCCACCCCGATTTCCGAACCGTCGGCGTGGGTGACTTCGACAAACACCACCTTGATGAGCACCTGCGGCTTCGGGCGGTCGAGGCTGGTGACGACCTGGCTGATTTGAGCACTGGTTTCCTCGTCGGTGATGACGATGAGCTGGCGGGTTTCCGGGTCCACGGAAATCGTAGCGGTCCCCACGGCACCGGCGGGGGCGTACTGGCGGGCCGTTGTGCTGTTGTTGCGGTTCTGATTTTGGCCGCCGCCAAACCCGCCACCCCCGCCGCCGGGGAATTGCGCCCGGGCGGACAGCGTGGCGAACAGGCCGAGCCCACAAACCACCAACAGGTTTTTCCGGAGCTTGAATATTTGGTTGATCATATTTTCCTCGTAGTGGTTGTGCGATTAGAAGCCACCGGCACCTTGTTGCGTGCGGCCGGTTCGGTTTCCCGTCTGGCTGCCGGTCCCGGTGGTAGTGGTACTCGATTGACCCTGGTTGGCCCGGTTCTGGAGCACGTTGTTTTGGTTTTGAGAGTTTTGGCTGTTATTCCGCGTCGTGGTAGTCTCAAACATCTCCTTCAAAACCGACTGCACCTGCTGCGCGTCGGCATTCTCCAACGAATAGGTGAACACTTTTTGTTTTTTCGCTGGATTGGCATCGAGCTGCGTAATCATGCCCCGGACCTGATCCATCAGTCCACTCGCCGCGCTGACGATCACCGACTGAGTGCGCGGGTCCGCCACGGCGATGACGCGGGCGCGCTTCTTTATCCGCGAGTTTTGGCCGGCGTTTGCATTGTTATTGTTGCCCCCGCCTCCCCCGCCTCCTCCTCCTCCCCCGCCCCCAAAAAAACGGCCGAACCCGCCGCCCGGCCCGCCAAATTGAACCGGTGATTGAGCCCCGCTGGCCTTGCTATCGTCCGGGAACACACTGGTTAACAAGGTCGCCATCTCCGTGGGGTCGGCGAAATGCAACCGGAACACCTCCACCTCCGTCATATCCTCCGCGCCCATATCAATCGCATGGATGATTTCCGCCACGCGATGAATGTTGGCCTGCGTATCGGTCATCACAATGGAATTGCCAGCTTCGTTGGCGGTCATCGTCGTGGCCGTGGCGACCAGGGGCTGGATATCCTTCAGCAACTGCGCCACCTCGACGAATCGTACCGGTAGGATCTGCGTCACGATTTCGTCGTTGATGGGAATTTCAGCGGGGTCGCTGCCCTGCTTTACCGGAATGTGCTTGGTCTTGGCTTCGTCCTTGTTCACCACCGTCAAGGTGCGCCCGTTGCGAATGGCCGCGTACCCGTTTTTGTTCAGCACCGAATTCAACAGGTTTACCGCCTCATCCCGGGTCAGCGGTGTGTTGCTCCACACATCAATCTTCCCGCTTAACTTCGTGTCGAGCACAATGATGAACCCGGCCGCCTCGCTGAGATAATTCAATACCTGATCCAGCGACGCGCCACGAAAGTTCAGTCGCAGACCTGATTCGCCATTCGTTCCGCCCGCAACGGCATTGGTTGGCACGGCCACAGTGTCCGCCGCTGGCTCCGGGGGCGGCGCGGGCTGCGATTCGGTTTGAGCCGGGGCCACCGCCACCGGCTCATCCACGGCGAAGAGTTGTCCGGCGGCTACACCGGCCAGCAGAATCAGTATCGAGATCATTTTCATTGGTTCATTTCCTGTCGTCGTTGCATCAATCGTAAAAGTACTGGATCAGTCGTGGTGGCCGCGCCGTTACCGGATTGCGCTTCCCCTTCCGGCGGGTTCGCCGTGGTTTCACCCTCGACCACGATAACCTCCGGCCCGCTTTCGGTGCCGGCGACTTCCGTTCCATTGGTCGAGGTCAGACTCCCCGGCTCGCCGTTGGTTAGCGAGCGCGAAAAGGCCACGCGCCGCCGCGACAAACCTTCGCCCGTGGCGCTTAAAAACCATTCGCCTTCATCCTCGCGGCGCATTTGCGTTCCAACCTTCATCTCAAACGAATTCGTGCCGGACGTTAGCTTCACGACCTCCGCCATGACGCTCGCAATTTTGTAGTGGCCGATCATGGCATCTGTTTGGAGAACCTTCTTAAAATCGGCGCTGGTGCCTTCAAAAAACGCAAACCATCCCTTTTCGTAACTCATGATGCCGACGAGCGAGAACGACTCGACGTGCGCGGCCGGGGTTGTGGCCGTGCGGGTCGTCCGGGGCGCGCCCCGCGCCACCCGGCTGGGATTAAAAATATTCCGGTCGCTGATCATGCGAAAGGAATCGTAATTCAATCGCGCCGGGGCGTTGGTCGGCTCGGCAAAAGCGCCAAGTCCGCTCAATGCCATCAGCATCATAATGAAGCATGCCGTCCGAAACCATAAACCAAGCGAATTATTCGGCATGCCAACCCCGCTTTCGGATTTCACACGTCGGTTCATCGCTTCTCCTCCGGCAAGTTCAAAACCAGCCCGCTGATTTGCAGGCCCAGCGAGAGTTGCGCCCCTTCCTTGTCGCGCGCGGTAATTTCCACCGACTCGATCTTCAGCGCCATGGGATCTTTTTCAATGTTGTAAAGAAAACGGCCCACCGTGCCGACCGTGCCCGAAGCGTCCACGCGGCATTGGAGGGTGGTGAAGTCGTCATTGTCGCGCTTCCACTGCGGCGTGATCGAGTTCACGCTGATGCGGCTGTCCTGCGCCCATTTGTCAAACGCCTGCAGCACCTGTTGCTCCGCCAGCGATGAATTGTGCGGCAGCGTGTTGGTCTGCATTTGCGCCCAGTTCGTGCGATAACTTTCCTCGTGCTTCACCAACCGGTCGCCCTTTTCGACCTGCTTGCGCAATTCAACGATCTTTTCGGAACGCGCCTTCCACGCCTTCACCAGTGGTGAAAAAATCAGGGAATCACCCACCAGCAGGGCGAGTCCGGCGAAAGCCGCCAGGATCAACATTTGTTGCCGGTTCTTAATTTGCATGGTTGCCTTCCTCGACCCACCGGAAGTCGAACGTAAATTGGATCGGCGACTTGCCTTGAATCCGGTCCACTTTCAAATCGGATACGTTGCTGGCGTCGCGCAGCTTTGCCAGGGTGCGCAACAGCGACGCATTGTCACGGGCCGAGCCCGTGCAGGTGACCAGGTTCGCGTCGCGGATTTCCACTGTCTTGGCGGTCACTACTCCGTCTTCCGGGAAGGACATGGTGAGCTGCCGCAAAATGCTCAAACTGCGCAACGACTCGTCGAACCATGGGCGATACTGCCGAATCTTTTGCTGCGTCGTTTCCAGTTCCCCCACTTTCACCTGCATGTCCGCCCAGCGCACGCGCAGCCGCCAGAGTTGAACCTGTTGAAAACCAAATGCACCGATGACCAGCAGGAGCACACCGGCCGCGACGGCCCCGGCTTTGCGCAATTTTCCCGTGGCGTAGCGGGAGGAGAGTTGTTGCCACGGTGAAATCTTTGGGGGCAGAAAGTCGAACGGCAACGGGCGCCCGACCAATTGGGCCGCCGCCAGGCTGAACGCGGCGGACACCGGGGCGGCGGGCGGAAGCTGGACGCCAAATTCTTTCGGGTCATAAGTGGAAACCACGACCACCGTTAAATTCATCACCGCGAGCCGGCGTTGGACTTCATCCGCCAGTTGTTGCCCCAGATCGGGCGGGCCAAATATGCGCACCTGCCGCACAGCGGCTCGCAATTCTTCTGGCAACTGACCCAACGTGATTCGCGCCTCCCGCGCCACCAAATCACCACGCAACGTGCGCCTCCCGCCTTCGCTCTCCATCGCGCCTTCGAGGGAGCGCAAGGCCACCACGCCGCCGCCACAAGTCACCTGCAAACCGACATGGCTCTCACCAATCGTCAGGGCAAGCGCACCATCCCGATCCACCGGTTGTAAAGCCGTGATGCCGAGCGAGAAGAATTCCGGCTGAAGCTTCGCCGCTCGGAGCACGGCCTCGAGGGTTGCGATTTGATTTCGGGGCACCCCGACGAACGCCGCGTAACGTTGGCCGGACGCCGTCTGGCAGAACGATGTGGCCGTGACGAGCGTCGCAACGTCGCATGGGAAACTGCGCTCGGCCTCAATCTGCAAGAAACTCGCAACGTCCGCCTCCGCGAGTTGAGGCAGCGCGGTGTGCGCGGCCATCGCCCACTTGAGGGGCAGGGCGACAACGCAACGGCGTTCACGAATTTCGGCCGCGTCGAGATGATTGCGAATCTCGCGCCCCGCGAGTTCGGGCGCGGCTGTCAGTGGATCCAGCGACAGCACCACCGAGAACGATGCTTGAATCTGCAGGGCGCCGTTCACGCGCTTTAACCAGACACCGTGCAGCCGGCTGCCATCGAGTGCGAGACCGAGCAACGAAGTCGCGGCAGGTCGCCGCCGTGATAGGATGTTTTTTAAATCAATCATGGCGTTGTTTTGGCCAGCCAGGTCTGGCGCGTTTCCCGGCCTAGCGCCCAGCCAAGGTGACCGAGGTTCTGGCGATAAATAATCTTTGGGTTTCCTTCGCTCTGGTCAAAAATAAACCGGGTGCGCCGATAGCCGCGACCAAAGGGACCGAGCGCGGCCACGTCCGCGCTGAATTGATAGCTTTGGCCGGTGAGAAACGGCCCGGCCTGAATCACTTCGACGCGGCTTAAAACCTTTGTCACCCATGCGACCGAATCCACCGTGTCCGAGTTGGCGAGCCGGTAGTCCACGAGTTGCTGCGCTTTGTCCTCACCAATGCCGGGAATGCAGGTGAGGACGGCGGCGCTGGCGGTGTTCACATTCACGCGGCCCTCGATGATCGGACCACGTGTGCTGGTGATCTCGGTTTCGATCTGGGCAAATTCCGCAGCGGTCATGCCACTGTTCCGATAAAATTCGAGCGGGCTAAGCGAATTCGTGACACCGGGACGGTTGATGATCTGGTTCGCTCGCGCCGCGTTGAAAGCCTGGCTGAGTAGCGATTGCAGTTGGCGCCGGTCGCTAATCGGGATACGCGGTGTACCGTCGCTCCGAGTATTTGGCTCACGGCTGCTCACGGTCACATATTCAAGGATGCCCGGATTGGCCATGCCATCACGATTCTCGTCGGTTTCGTCCGGATCAATAATCCCGTTCCGGTTCACATCTTCACCCAGGAGAATGTCCATCGTCGCGCCGGACACGAGCCGAAGCTCGTCCACCGAGTCAAACGGCGCATTCTTGCACAGATACGGCGGTTGCAGGCGGCCGTACGTCTCCGCCTCCGCGCCGTTGGGGGAAATGGTGCTGTCGGCATCACGCCAGTCAATGATCGCCGCGGCGAATTCCGGCGTCATGCGCGGCAGCAGTTCCAACATGTCGGCGGTGACGTTCGGATTATTGAGATTCAACTTCGAACCTTCGTCCACCAGCCCGAATGTGATCTGATTTGGCGCCCCCTGGCTATGGTCACGTCCGATGAGCCAGAAATGGGCGTTGCCGACGAGCACGGCTTCGCTGGCATAATCGTTGACATAAGGCACGATGCCATTGGTGGCCTGCTCCGTCAGCACACTCGTTACGTAACGCGCGGCGCCTTCGATGGCCTGATCCGCCACCAGCGCGGCAACGCGATTGTCCGACGCCCGCAATTCCGAACTCATCGAGTTGGCAAAATATAAGGTGATGGCCACCAGCCCTAATGCGATCCAGAGGACGATGATGAGAATCGAACCGTTCTGCCGGCCCGACCGACCCTTCGTTGGTGAGTTTACGTGCCGCTTCATCCGCCCGTTCCTCCCGTCGCCGGTTGATTCGTTCGCGCTTGCGTGGTAAGCGGCACCAACAGTTCCAACGGTTCGCGCCTCTGAAAGTTTCCGGCCTCCTCCGCCGCAATTTGAATCCGCACCCGCACGGCTTGCGGCAAACCCGTGTCGCCCATGGTGGTATCCCAGGAATCGCGCCAGTCGGTGCCGCTGTAGTTGAGAAACTCCAGGCTCTCGATCTTGCCCATGAGCCATTGCTCGTCGGTTTCCGAGGTCAGGGTTGGCAGCAAATTGCGGGTGATCACGCGCACCAGATCCTTGCCTTTGTTCGCCGTTCGATCGGCCGGCTCAACGAGCTGGTAACTGACCCGCTGCGTATCGCCCCACGGCACGTCGTCATTGATGACTCCGGTGGTCGTGCAAAACTCCAGGGTGCTGGCGGCGCCAGACGAGCCCAGTCCGCCCCGGGCCGCGCCATCTTTGAAATCACAAATGAAGACGGAATTGGAGTTCGGTTGCACTGCGCCCTGCAAGTCGCGGCGCAAAATGGCGAAGGCTTGATTCAGCGGAAGCCGTTCATCCAGCGCCCGATTCGTCGCCCGCTCCAGATGCAGCGCGCTGTAAAAAACGGCATTGATCGCGAGCAGCACAATGGAACAGATCGCCACGGCGAGCAGCATTTCAATGAGGGTGAACGCTTGCGTCTTCCGCTTACTCGTAATCTTAATCTCCTCACCGCCAGACGAGGAAACATCCAGCAACAAAGACACCCCGCGCGCATCCGGGTTGGATGTTCGATGTTCGATGTTCGATGTTCGATGTCGTTTCATGCCAGATTGATTGTTTGCGTCACTGCGAACGGACCAACGTGCTCATGGGCACGGTGTAATCCTGACCTTGCACCGGAAACGTTACTTCCACGGACAACAACTGCATCGTTGGTTCGGTCCACGTTTCGGTGCGCAGCGTCCAACGATACTCACGGTCAGCCTCCCGCACCGCGCCGCTCTGCACGGCCTGGTTCCAATTCGTTGTCACAATGCTTTCATTCAACACCCGCTCGGCCACCCGGGCGGCTTCGCGTTTGCGCTCGGCCACCGCGCCCGCGCGGCTGGCAATTTGCAGCCCGTGCATGGCCACCGGAATCACGATGGCCATAAACACCAGCGCCGCCAAAACCTCGGCGAGCGTGAAGGCGTCAACGGCGCGCAGGGACACGCGGTTCGGCTTGGTTGTGAATTTCATAGTTCAATCGGCTGCGGGCCAGCGCGAGCCAGACCGATGTCCCCTCGCGATCCCGCAGCCGCACCGTTTCCAGACTGCTCTCGTCAATCCCACCATCCGGTTGAAAACGAATCTGCGGCAACGCGCTGCGTTTGCCTGTTGAGGCCATGCCGCCCAAAAGCCTGTTGGGTGTGATGGCGGTGCCAACTTCGATACTTACATTGCTGTCCAGGGTGTATTCCACCGCTTTCGTATCTTTGTCGGTATAACTGGAATCCTCTTCCAGTCCATAGGTGTGTTGCATCGGGTCCACCCACAAAACCACCGGCACACCACCGGAAGCCGCGCGGCTCTGACCCTGCCGGGTAAGGGACAACAGCCGCCGCGCCTCGGAATCCAGCGCGCGCCCGCGAAAAAATCCGGCCAGCGACGGCGCGGCGACGGAGATCACGACGACAAGCAATGTCATCACCATGATCAACTCGATGAGCGTGAAGGCGCGGAGCGCCTCACTTTTTGTTCTGCCAGTTTGCAATGTCATCGTCACTTCCGGGTTTGCCGTCCGGCCCGGCGGAACTTAGATCATAGGAACTGCCGTTACGGCGGCCCGGGCATTCGTAGATATAATCATTGTTCCAAGGGTCCTTCGGCACGTCCTTGAGATACGGGCCGCGCCAGTTCTGGGC
>JANYBF010000311.1 GCA_025360895.1 Verrucomicrobiota bacterium | reverse complement strand
AGCACAGCAACAGCGCTTTGATGACCGGTCCAAACCGGATCGCCACCGATAGGTTTTTACGATTTCTTGCCATTAAACTTTCTCCATCACCCGCAACTGCGCGCTGCGACTGCGCGGGTTTTCCTGCAATTCCAGCGGGCCTGGTGGCATCGCTTTGCGATTAACAATCCGCAGTTCCGGCACACACGGCATCCGAAGCTCCGGCACGTCGGTTCCGGAAAACGTGTAATCCCGTGCTCGATTGCGCCCGAAAATTTTCACCAAGCGATCTTCCAGTGAATGAAACGTAATCACCGCCAGCCGGCCACCGGGTTTCAAAATCTTCAGCGCCCCCGTCAACCCGCGATCCAACGCGCCCAGCTCGTCATTCACCGCGACCCGCAACGCTTGAAACACTCGTGTGGCCGGATGCGCCTTCCGCCCGCGCCGCGGCGACAATCGCTCGATCAGTTCCGCCAGTTGCCCCGTCGTGGTGAACGGTTGCTGTTCCCGGTCATGCACCATTGCCCGCGCAAACCGCCGGGACTCACACTCGTCACCGTATTCCCAAAAAATCTTCGCCAGTTCTTCTGCGCCCGCCGTGTTCACCAACTTCGCCGCCGTCATCGGCTGGCGAACGTCCATGCGCATGTCCAGCGGACCGTCATTCTGAAAACTGAATCCGCGTTCGGCCAAGTCCAGTTGTGGGGAACTCACGCCCAAATCCAGTAACACCCCATCGCAACTACCGGCCGGAATCCATTCATCCAACTCCGAAAAATTCCGGCGCCGGATCTCAAATCGCCCCGCAAACTCCGCCAGTCGTACCCCAGTCGCTTCAAGGGCGGCCCCATCCTGATCACAGCCATACAGCCAACCCGTCGGCGCACTCGCCGCCAAGATTGCCGCAGCGTGTCCGGCTCCACCCAGCGTCCCGTCCACGTACCGCCCTCCCGCCGTCGGCCTTAGTGCCGTCAGCACCTCCGCCATCATCACTGGCTTGTGTTCGAAATTGGGCACTGTTGATCATGCTTCCCAAGCGATCATTTAAGGCTCGAGCCAAAAATCCGCGCCGTCAGGTTTCGCCACACCGGGCTGGACGCTTGATTTCCACCCGAACCCACTTGAATCACTTCCAAATCTGCGTGCGCCAGATCGCCGCGCACCACCTTCACCTTGTCCAACGAAAACTCGCCCTGCACTCCAGACCCTCCGAAGCGCGGAATCGCCGGCAGCTTCGCCTGCCCACTACGCGAAAAGGGATTGTGCTCCAGGCAGAACATCGCAAACCGGCGCAGCCGGGCCGCAATACAGGCCCACCGGGAAACCTTATTCGCTGGTGACATCGCGCCAACCGCCACCGCCGACAGGTCAGGCATGACCTCCACAAGCGCCGCGCCCCCCTCCGTCGTCTCCGACTTAAAAGGATTCTGCGGCGAGATGAACTTCGGCAGCCGGATATGCTTCTGCATCCGGTAGCGACCGATTCCATCGCCGCCCACCCAGCTTTTCCCCGCCGCCAGTAATCTTCCAAAACTCATATTCATTCCATTCGCTTGAAGGCTTCCTGCGCCAAAATCATGTCCGCCGCCTTGACCTTGTCGTAGCGAACCGGATCCCAAATCTCGAACCGGTCCAACAACCCCACGAGCGTGGCCTCGTCATCAATGCCCACGGCCTTCGCCATTTCCTCGGGCACACAGATGCGTCCCGCTTTGTCGAGCGTCACCTGCGTGGACTCCGCCCCGATGATGCGTTTCAGAATTGTTTTCTTTCCATCTTCGTTCGACATCGCATCAAGCGATGCCATCAACTCAGCCATTTCCTTTGGCGGCAACACCCGCAAGCACGGTCCCTCGACCCGTTGCGGCCAGACGATCAACGTGAGTTGAACACCCGTCTCGACCGGTCGCCACATGGAGGGAATTTGGATACGACGCTTCTCATCCACCCCGTGGCGATAAATCGAGTTGTAAATCTGCGTTGATGTTCCGCTATTCGACATTTTGTTCACAGTGCAGGCGATCTAACCCACAATAACCCATATCGCCCCACAACGATGCACTGTTAAACACCCTTCTCCATTTCATGTCAACAGCTTTCCTGAAGATTTATTTGGAAGTTATTCACAGCCGTAGTGCGCCTTGGAAACCGGTCGTCAAATGACTCGGGCAAACTGAACTAAAATCGCTGCGTCAGGCACTTCATATTGGGTGCCCCCCTTTGCTGTACCCCACATCTTGATTTGTGAACGTCCCCCGGTTTTGAGGTTGTCACCGAAGAAGCATCCAGCATCGGTAGTCGGTTTTGGAATTTGGCAATCACCACCCAAGCTCGTTACGCTACCGCCGCCGATGCGAACCGCCGACTTCAATTTCAATTTACCGCCCGAACTGATCGCCCAGCAGCCCGCCGCCCAACGCGATCAATCGCGTCTGCTGGTTCTGCATCGCACCAGCGGCAAGGTCGAGCATCGGCAGTTTCGGGACGTGCTGGATTTTTTCCGCCCGGGTGATGTCCTTGTCTTGAACAATTCCCGCGTCATCCGGGCACGACTTCGCGGCGTGAACGCGCAGACCGGCGGGGCGTTTGAGATGTTGCTGCTCGAAGAAAACGCCGTGAACGATTGGTGGGCGATGATGAAGCCCGGCAAGCGTGCCCGCGTTGGAACGCAAATCAATTTGCAAACCACTCAGGGCGGACCGGCGGCCATCTCAGCAACGGTGATGGCAACGAATCCCGAAGGGCATCGCCGTCTGTTCTTCGCGGGGGTGAGAAATATTTTCGACGTGCTGGATCAGTTCGGTGAAATCCCATTGCCACCCTACATCACTCGTGATTTCCACGGCAAATCCACCAACGACGATCAGCGCTATCAGACCGTCTTTGCCCAACCCGCCGGCTCCGTCGCCGCGCCCACGGCGGGCTTGCACTTCACGGAAAAACTGCTCGAAGAAATCCGGGCGCGGGGCGTGGAGATAAAATTCATTACGCTCCACGTTTGCCTCGGCACC
>JANYBF010000172.1 GCA_025360895.1 Verrucomicrobiota bacterium | reverse complement strand
GCCCGAAGCCGAGGAAGTGGACATCGAAATCAAGCCCGACGAAATCGAGGTCAACGTCTGCCGCGCCTCCGGCAAAGGCGGGCAGGGCGTCAACACCACCGATTCGGCGGTGCAGATCATTCACAAGCCGACCGGCATGATCGTGCGGTGCGCCGACGGGCGCTCGCAAATCAAGAACCGCGCCCAGGCGATGACTGTGCTGCGCACACGGTTGCTGGAAGCGAAGATCGCCGAGGAGAACGCCAAGTATGCCGCCAACCGCAAGAGCCAGGTCGGCACCGGGGAGCGGAGTGAAAAAATCCGCACCTACAATTTTCCCCAAAACCGGGTGACGGATCACCGCATTGAAGTAACGCTTTACAACCTGTCCACCTTTGTGAATGGCGATTTGGATGGTTTGATTGTTCCGCTCATGACGAATGAACTGGATGAGAAACTGCGAGCGTTGAACACTTAACTGTCTCAAGTCTTGAGTCTGAAGTCTAACGTGCCGGCCCTGCGGACGCTGACGGTGGATTTCAGACTTCAGGCTTTGGACTCAAGACTATGATTAAAGGACTCGTTTTCGACTGCGACGGCACACTGGCCGATACCATGCCGCTGCACTGGCGCGCATGGCAGATCATCACGGAACGCCACCGCCTGCATTTTCCGGAGGAACGCTTCTATGCGCTCGGCGGCGTTCCGTCGCGCGACATCCTCAAAATCCTGGCCGCCGAACAAGGCCGCTCGCTCGACCACCTCGCCATTGCGCACGAAAAAGAGGAAGCCTATCTGCCGCTGATGGTGAAAGCCGAACCCATTCACGCCGTCGTGGAAATCGCCAAAGCGCATCATGGTAAAATCCCGATGGCCGTCGCCTCCGGCGGCACCCAGGCGATCATCTGCCAGGTACTGGAACAATTGAAGATCCGCCACCTGTTCGCCGCCGTAGTCACGAGCGAGATGGTGACGAATCAGAAGCCAGCGCCGGATATATTCCTCGAAGCGGCCCGCCGCATCGGGGTGGACCCCAAACACTGCCGCGCCTACGAAGACACCGACCTTGGGCTCACAGCAATTCGAGCGGCCGGCATGGAGGCCGTGGACGTGCGGCAATGGCATCGCACCCATCCATGAACCTTTCCGTCCACGTTGAGTAGGTGGTGCGGTACGCGGATGTGCGCGGTTGGATCACACCGGCAAAATGCGAAGGCCAAACACGCAGGGACAACGAAGCCCTGCCCACCGCTGTGCCGGTCACTGCGCTTTCGACTGAACCAGCACGTGCCACTTTGGCCGCTGCCAGCTTGAGCGAAACCCACCCACCGCGCCTTGAAGCGCGATAAGAGATCGTAGGGAACGCAAAATCTTCAACCACTGATTGACGCTGATGAACGCTGATTGAAATGCGCTGAAGGCGCTATGGAAATTAGCCCAAGGGTTTGAGCGCAGCGAATACCCTGGGTGAACATCCCACGAAAAATGTCCCCGCGCCCATCCGATGGGAGAGGGTGCCACGAAGTGACGGGTGAGGGTTGGGATGCAGTGTCGAATTGGCCGCGCAACTCCCCGCTTTGCATCCGCCGCTTACTTGGCTACCTTCCCTGCGTCCGTAAAAAAACCAAACGACCAGAAAACCAATTTAACCAAAATCATTTCGCGCAGCTTCGGCTGCTGTCCACCTCGAAACCTACGAATTTCGTACAGAGGACAGCGCTTGAGGCGCGCCCCAACCGGGGCGCGCTGAAAGCGTTCCTCTGTGGGCCCTCGTAGGTGCCTGAGGTGGGACGCAAGTAAGTGCGTCCCACTTTTGTTTCAGGCACCGGAGTTCCCACAAAGGACAGTCACCACCACAGCAGGCTGATTCGCGCGCGAGCGATTCAGCCTATGCCAAGCAAAAAGGGAACGGCGGGCGCGAGCGTGCCTGCGAACGGCGGCGACGCCATTGCCAGTTACAAACATCCAGCCAAACGGAAGAACATTCCGCCCGCCGGACTTGAAGCGCAGGGCGTTCTCAAAGACGCGCCGAAGCTTCGCTACGAATACAATCCGCATCTGTCGCCGGTGCTGCGCTCGGCTGCCGACGCCACAGGCGCGGACAAGCTGCCGGAATTACTGGCGACGGCGCGCAAACGTGCCCTCTCCACCGACGAAGCCAAGCTCCTGGCCGAAGCGCTGTGCCGCCACGAGCCGTGGCTGGAGTGGAGCGGGAAGCGGGAGAAGCCGTGGTTCGAGGTCGAGCCGGTGGCGTTGCACATGCACGAGCGCATCTCCACCCAGGCCATTCTGCGCGTGCTGGCGCGGGAGGATGTTGAGCGCGATCTCTTTGCCGATCCGCAGCACGATTATGCGCAGGCGGTGCAGTTCTATCAGCACGACGTGGATTGGGCGAACCGCATGATCCTCGGGGACTCGCTCCAAGTCATGGCCAGTCTCGCCCGGCGCGAAGACCTCGCGGGCAAGGTGCAGATGATTTACCTCGACCCGCCCTACGGCATCAAATTCGCCTCGAACTTCCAGCCGCAACTCGGTCAGCGCGACGTGAAGGACCGCGAGCAGGACCTCACCCGCGAGCCGGAGATGGTC
>JANYBF010000225.1 GCA_025360895.1 Verrucomicrobiota bacterium | reverse complement strand
CGGCGATCCTTCGATGCGAGCATGGTTTTGATTTCGGTTGGGGGAAATTTGTCCTGACCCGCCTGCACCACCGTGCCCACAATGGCGCGGCACATCTTATAGAGAAAACCGTCACCCTCGATGATGAACGTGAATTGCGCTCCGCCGCGCTTCACGTCGCACCGCGTCAGGGTGCGCACCGTGGTCCCGTGCGCGTAACCCTGATTCGCCGTGAACGATTGAAAATCGTGCCGCCCGACGAACAGTCGCGCGGCGGCGCGCATCGCCGCCACGTCAAGCGGACGCGGCACATGCCACGCCGTCGCGCGGAGCAGCGGATTCATCGCCGGATGATTCCACACGACATAGCGGTATTGTTTGCCTTGCGCCTGAAAGCGGGCGTGGAAATCCGGCGCCGCTCGCCGCGCGGAGACCACACGGATATCCACCGGCAACCAAGCGTTGAGCGCGAGTCCGAGTTTAAGGAGGGACATCCGGGATTCCGCACGGGGCACTTCAAAGTGCGCCACCATGCCGAGGGCGTGGACGCCCGTGTCGGTGCGGCTGGAACTATGCAGACGCGGTTGGCTGGGAAACAATTTTGCGAGCGCGGTTTCAACTTTTTCCTGCACACCGGTGCCGGTCTTCTGCACCTGCCAACCTTTGTAACCCGTACCGTCGTAGGCGATGATGAGTTTAAACTTTAGCATCCCCTCCGCTCCAGTCTGCTGGCGGATTGGCAGGTTGGACGGTGGCTTACCCATTACTTCAAAGCTCCCGCCACCCCACTATCGAGATAGCTTTGCAGGAGAATTGCGGCGGCCGTCTTGTCCACCTTCTCTTTGCGCTGATCGCGACGGACACCACCTTGAATGAGAAATCGTTGCGCCTGGGTGGACGTGAGCCGTTCGTCCCAAAGCTTGATCGGAATCGTCACCGCGTCCTTCAACACCGCCACGAACGCCTGCACCTTCAGCGCCGCCGGGCCATAACTGCCGTCCATATTGCGGGGCATGCCCACAAGGATTTGACCGATCTCCTTCTCGCTGATGATCTGCTTGAGCCGGGCGAGGAACGCCGCGAACGGCTTGGGGGAAATGTATTCGAGCGGTTGGGCGATAATGTACATTTCATCACTCACCGCCACACCGACACGATTCGTTCCGTGATCCAAAGCCAGGATGCGCATGGGAAAATGCTAATCGGATTGGTGATGGAACCAAGCTCCGACTTGATTCGTCGGGGCAGCGCAAACCAGCGCCGCCCTAATTCGCTTGGCTCAAAACCGTCACACATGCTGATCGGATGTGAAGAATTTCATTTCCATCCGGCGGAAAGCCCGCAAAATGGCCACCGTTGATATTATGAATTTAAACGATGCCCAACGACAGACCGTCACCGGCTGGGTAGCCGATGGCCTAAAACTTTCGGAAGTCCAGAACCGGCTCGCCGCCGAACTGGGTGTACGGCTGACCTACATGGAAGTACGGCTGCTGGTGGACGATCTGAAATTAAAACTGAAGGACCCGGAAGTGCCCCTGCCGGCTGCACCCGTTACCCCGCCAACGGTTGCGCCGGATCAACCCATCGCATCGCCAATGGCTCCAACTCCACCGATCGCACCAGGGGCGACGGCAGGTGGTGTTTCTCTTGCGATGGATCAACTCACCCGGCCCGGCGCGCTGGTCAGCGGCAAAGTGACTTTCAGCGACGGTATGAACGCCGAGTGGTATCTGGATCAAACGGGCCGAATGGGCGTCGTGCCGCAGCAACAGGGTTACAAGCCATCCGCCGCCGACGTGCAGCAGTTCCAGTTGGCGTTGGAACGGGAGATGACCAAGATGGGGCTTTGAAAGTGAAGCGGTGGCAGGCCCACCGAGCATTGGCCAATCCGGTGTTGAAGCGACTTGGTTCAGGCCTCACGGCGGCGAACTGAACCAGACTTTTTCCGGACTGAAAGCGAAAGCCCCCCGTCCGCGAAGCCCGCTTCCCGCTGAAACATGAAAAACAGCGGAGAGTCGTCTTCACCGACAGGGGACTTGTTTCTTTATGGCGTACCGGCACCGCGAACGAATCGTCGGGGGCCGGGCCATTGTTGTCGCCCATGAAAGGACGAACAAAAGCAATGTCCACCGCAGGGTCGCCGATCAACTTGGGTTCTCGAACCCCGCCGGATTCCCCGATTCGATATTACCAAAATGGAATCCACCCTCGTCTTGATAACCGAAGGGGGCGTGGTTGGCGGCGATCAATTCCGTGATCAAACCCGCCGCCGTGAGGGCGAGGGCAATGAAAAAAATTGTCATCATGCCACAAGGAGAGCAGTCGAAGTACCAATCCTTGACCCGGGTAAACTGCCGATCGGTGACGGAAATTTGTCCTGAAATCGGGAATAGTGTTTTGAGATGGGACACGCAACCGGCGGGATGGGGAAACAAAACGGGCGCAGTGAAAGACTCACTGCGCCCGAGGTGGGTGACGAATCAATTATTTCTTGAACAAATTACCGGCCGCCGCCGCCGCGTCCGTGGCAGCTTTGGAGGTCGTGCCAAGCAATTTGTCAACCTGCGCCTTGAGACTGTCCGCCAAGGCTTGTTGTTCGGTGGAAAGTTTCTCGCCGCTCAATGCCTTCAACTTGGCAAGTGCGTCCTGCAGTTTGCCTTCGCCGATGAGACTCTTCGCCGAATCCAAAAGTTCCTGCGCTTTGGCACTGGCCGGCGCCGCGACTTCCTTGACCTTTTCGGTGACTTCATTCACAGCCTTCGTGCCGGCTTCCTTGACGTCATTCACGACTTTGGCGCCCGTTTCCTTCACGGCGTCCGTCGTTTTCTTGAGCGTATCACTGGCGCCGTCAGCCGCGCTCCGGGTCTGGTCTTGCACGGTTGCGTCTTTCTTGCTGTCGCAACCGGTGTTTCCTGCGAGCAAGGCGGCGGCGGCGAGGGGGAACAGTATGTTTCTAGTTTTCATGTTTTTCTTTTTGTTTGAACTGCCAAGGCGAATCCGCCCTGAGTTTCTGGGTTTAGGGAACCGTGGCGTTTTCTTCATCCACCGGCGTCTTTAGTTCTTTGCAGATGGGAATGATCTTGTTCCGGGCGTCCCCGGTGGGACCATCCTTGATACACAATCCTGTCAGTCAGGGTCTGCTGGGCCCTGAGATGACCATGAGCCAATACTAGCAAGGCGGTCGCGAAGCGCAAGTTGATGCGGCGGTACTCTCACTTTTCGCAGGGCGAGAACCGACCTTCAGTCGCCGCGTCGCTTCTGTGCCCGCCGCTTGGCTTCCAGCAAGCGACTGGTGGTGCCGGTTGGTGACTCGGCAACGGCTGGTTTCTGCGGCGTGGGTACGGGCCGTTCGCCAATGGCCGGCGTTCCGCCTCCGTCTGCCCCGGAGAACTCCGGTGGCTTGGCAGGCTGTTGCGGCTGAAACAACTCCGGCCTCGCTTCCGCGCCGGCGGCCGTGCGCGTTGAACGCACTTCACCACGCTTGGCGAGCAACGTTACCAACGATTCCTCGGCCTCCGGCGGGCGCGCCGTTCCCTTCCAGAAGAAAATCCATTTCCGCGCGATCGCGGTCATCTTGAGCCATTCAGCACGATCCAAATCAATTCGCCGCACGCCCACATCCAGCACGAACAAGATGATCGCCAGTTTGACCAGCCACTCCCATAAATCCAAGGGCCGCTTCGTCCGAACTCGATCATGTGTAAACGGATTGTTATCCGCCTTGCCCGGATCCAGCAATCGCCCGCCGCCCGTCTCGGAAATGCGCCGCAACAAATTTACATTCGGCTCACCAGCGGCGAACTCCGGCGAGAAGTTCACGTTCGCTCCCACGACCTGCCCCGCCACGGCCTGACCATTCTCCACCTCCATCAGGTTCACCAGATAACCGCCGACTTCTTTCGTCGGAAACTTCGCTTCGTAGTGGCCGGGTCCCGTTTGCTCGAGCTTCACGGTCATGCGTTCGCCTTTCGGGCTGACCACTACTCCCTGCAAATTCATGAAGTTCCGATAGTTACCCTTTTCATCGAGCGCCTCGACGTTGATCACGCCTTCGCCCTTGTCCACGACGACCTCGCTCGTGAAATCCGCATTCTCCAGCCGGCGCAAACTCCACTGCGCAATCTGCGACCAGAACTGCCGATAGCGCTCCCATCCCAACCAGTTTTTCCCCCACTTCGCTCGCGCATCCGAAGTGAACGCCACCGCGCGACCCAGACCATAGTGCCAGTGTGCCAGCAATGGATCGCCCTTGTGCGTCAGCAAAGGCGTCTCCGCGCGCGGCTTGAGTGATGTGGCCACGTAACCGAGCAGTTGTGGATATTCGGCCGCGCTGATGCCGCGAATCACTTCGGACGAAGATTTCAACTGTGGCTTGAACGGCTCCTCGTAAATCGCTGACTTCAAAATCACCGCCGTCTCCTTGATAAAAATCTGCGGCAGCATGGCGGGCGAAGTAACATTGTAAAACCGTCCCCGCCCCTGCTCCGCAATCGAGATCATCGTCTGCGGTCCGACGTGCCCGGCGATCAACACCGTGCTTACCGTGATGCGATCGGCCACAATCTGCTGCATCAACGCCGCCGAAGGCGCAGCAGGATCGCCATCGCTGAACACAATGATGTGCTTCAAACTCGCCTTGGATTTTTGCAGCGCCTTGTGTGATTCCTCCAGCACGCCTTGAAAACTGCCCAGATCGCCCTGGTTCATCCCCGCAATGGCGCGGCCCGCCGCGCTCTTGTTTCCCACTTTCTGCAAGTCGTAAACCCACTCATCGGTCCCGTTCCAAAGAATCACCCCGAGTTCGTCCGCCGGCCCGAGCGCCCCGAGCACGCCCAACGCGCAATCCCGCGCGACCTGATTGCCGTTGGCGAACTCCATCCCATGCATCACCAGCACCACCGCCCCCGGTGGCAACACCTTCTTGCTGTCCAGTTCCATGCTTACCGGCAACGTGGTTTCCAATGGCGTGTTGCGATACCCACCCGCCGCATAGCTGTTCTCCCCGCCCACACAAACCAGCCCCACACCAAAATCACGCACTGCGCTTTCGAGCAGACCCATCGTGTCCCGCCCCAGATCGCCCGCACTGAGGTTGCTGATGAAGATTGAATCGTAGCTGTCCATCTCTGCGAGTGAATTAGGCAGGCCGCCCAGGCCGACAACTTTTACGTCCAACTTGGCTGACCTCAGAGCCGCTACCAGCGTCTCGTCCTGATCTGGCTCGCCGGAAATCAATAGCACCCGCGGATCGCCTTTCACGCTGGCGAAAGCGGCGGCGCGATTATTTTGCGGTACTGAATCACCGACCGCATCCACGCGCACGTCATAATTGAAAAAGCCCTGATCCGGCAGCGTCTGCGGAAACGAGAACAGATTCTTCCCGGCCTCAAGTTGCACTTTCTGTTCGCCCAGAAACTGCTCGTTGCGATACAACCGCACCGTCGCCCTTTGCGCCTGATCTGCCTGCACAAAGATTTTCGCCTCGAATGGCTGGCCCTTCTTGAGCTTCGCCGGCACCTGCACCTTCTGCACCGACACATCGTTACCGCGTGTGACACCAAGCGGAACGACATCCACCGTCACCCCTTGCGATTTCGCTCCGGCCACCGCCGCCAGCGCGTCACCGATGTTCTCGTTGCCGTCGGACATAAGCACGATGCGCTTCTGCCCCGTCTCCGCGAATGCCGCCGTTGCCAACCGGACCGCCGACGCGAGATCGGAGCGCTGCGTGTCCACTACCGCTTCGACTTTTTCGAGATCAATCTTCTCATTTGGCATCCGGTCAATGCTCGCGTCCGTGCCGAAAATAATCACCCCGGCCTTGTCCTCTTTTTTCTTCTGCACCACCATCCGGTTGACCAACGACTTCGCCGCATCCTGTTGCGCCGATGGAATGCTATCCGAACGATCCAATACAAAGAAAATGTTCATCCCCTCAACCGGCAACAGCCATTGCAGCCCCGCGATTGCGAAGACCAGCGCGAGACAAACGATGGTTCGCAACGTGAGCGCCGCCCATCGTCGCCATGCCGCAATCTGCACATCCGTCTTCCACGCCAGCCAAAAAATCCACACCAGCGCCGGCAGCGCGAGCAGCAGATAGATTGGATGCGTGAATTGCATCTTAGTTTGTAGCCGCCGACATGAGGAGGCGGGAATTGCCTGTCGTTGCCACTATCCGCCTCGTTAACTCGGCGGCTACGTTTGACCGGCGCACGAGCTTCTGCAAACGATGATTGAGCGCATCGGCCACGTAAAGATTTCCGCGTCCATCCAGCGCGATGCCCCACGGATTATTGAACTGCCCCGGCTCGCTTCCCGCGCCGCCGATAATTTCCACCGGCTGACAGTTCGCATCGAATATCTGAATGCGGCTGTTCCCAAACTCGCAGACAAAGATGTTCCCGGCTTTGTCCACCGCGACGTCGTAGGGATAACTCAACTCACCCAGCTTCGTGCCCGCGCGTCCAAACTCACGCAGGAATTTTCCGTCCGCCGCAAAAACCTGGATGCGATGATTGCACGAATCCGCCACGTAAATCCGATCCTGGGCATCCACGCAAACGCCCTCCGCCCGATTGAACTCACCCGGGGCGGTGCCCGCCCGCCCAATCACCTGAAGCAAAGCAGTCTCACGCCCTGGCGCGCTGGCCTCCCGCCCGGCGTGCTGCTGAGACGGCGCGGCGCGTGGCGCATCCGCTTTCACATACGGCCAATTCGTATTCCACTTCGCCCCTTCGGAAGGGGAGAGGGCCGGGGTGAGGGGCTTGCTCATCCTCTGACCTCCGACCTCTGACTTCCGCAACGCAAAGCGTTGAATCCGCTCCGCCCCCATATACTCACTCACCAAAAATTCCCCACGCGAATTCTCGGCAATCCCGCGCGGCAACATGAAACAACCCTCGTTTGTCCCGCCACAACCCCACTGCGCCACCAGTTTCCCATCCGGCGTGAAATGATTTACCCGTTGATAGTGCGGCTCGACCACGATGATGTTTCCGTCGCGATCGCGGCCCATGCCTTTGGGTTTTCCGAGATCGGTTTCGGGCATCTGCCAGTGCAGTAGATATTTTCCTTCCGGCGAAAATTTCTGCACGCGCCCGGTCATGTCCACGACATAAGCGTTCCCGTTCGTGTCGCAGGCGACCGAACGAGGTTTGTTTAACTCGCCAATGCCTACCCCGCGCGAACCAACGACCATCGCGCGATCAAAAAATCTGCTCTGCAACGCTGTTTCATTTTTCGATTCTGACGGTGAGCAACCGGAACAGAAGCACCAAGCACCAAGCACCAACATCCAGAGAAACCCCAAGGTCAAAGCACCAAACACCGATCGTACATCAGTAGTTTGGATGTTGGGGGTTGGAATTTCTCGGGAGCTTGGATATTGGAGCTTGGATATTTCATTCGTAGCCCACTTCGCGACGCACCAGACCACCAGCGGTAAAACCGCCAATCCCAGCAGTGCCAGACAAAGCGCATTCACTTGCGCCGCATAGCCATAATGCAGCAGATTAAAAATTTTCAGCGCGAGCGTTTCGCCGCCGGGCGGCTGAACGATCACGATGGATTCCACGTCCGACAAGCACAGCAGATAGACCACATACCATGCGGCAAAGATTTGCAGCGCGATCTGCGGCCAGACCACAAACCGAAACCTCTGCCACCGCGTTGCCCCTTCCAGTTTGGCCGCGTCGGTCAAATCTTTGTCCACGCTTGCGACCGCGTGTCGTGCCGCCGTCCATGCCAGCGCAAAATAACGAATTGCCAGCGCCAGCAGCACGATGCCCACGCTCTGATAAAACGCCGCTAACACCGGGCGATTGAAAACCTTAATCAACGCGATGCCGATAAGAACGCCAGGGATGAAGAACGGTAGCCACCCAATCATCGTAGCCGCCGATGTAAGGAGGCGGATTTGTTCTGGACTATCGCGTTCCGACTCCTCACGTCGGCGGCTACACAAAACCAGCGCCACGCCCACCACCACTGTCGCCGCCAGCGCCGCAAACCAGAATGAATTCCAGATCGTGCCAGAGCTGGCTTCAATTGCGCCCGGGAGTTCGGCCCATGTCCGTGACGCAAAAACAATTTGCCCCAGCGGCAAGCCCACGGATGCCGCGCACAACAAAATTGCCAGCGCGCCACAGCCGATCCGCCACGGTGAACCAAGCTGGCGACGAATGACCCGGGCAGACACGGTGCCTTGAATTCGCGGCCACGACACCGACCGACGCGTGGCCCACGCGAGCAGGAGCATTGGCGCCATCACCAGCGGCACGCTCAACCGCAGCGCAGCCAGCGTATCGAACTTGGTGTTGAACTGCACCCACATCTCGTCCGGCAGAACTTTGGTTTGGAGGATCGCCGGCACAGCAAAGTTGTTCAGCGCGAGCACGAAGGTCAGCACTGCTGCCAGCGCCAGTTCACCTCTGGCAACCGGAACAAGCAGCCAACGCAGCAGCGCGAATCCTGTCATTGCGGGTTCGCACTCGAATTGCGCTGCTTCCAGTCGCCGCCATGCCGCGAGCACTGCGAACAACGTGATCGGCCACAACATCAATGACAAAATCCAAATCGTCCCGCCGAGAGAGTAAATTTTCAGCGGCAACCAGGCGCGCAGCACGCCGGTTTCGCCGAGCAGGCTGATCCAGCAATTCGTGATCAGAAACGGTGGTAACGCCAGCGCCACGATGGCCAGCGAGAGAAGTACATTCCGCCAGTGTGCTTCCAATGTCGCCAGCCACAGCGCTACAACGAGACCAAAGCCTACCGCCAACGCCGTGGTCGTTCCGGCAAGCAGCAGACTGTTTTGGAGCAAGGGCCAGTTCATTAAAAACACTGCGTGGCAGCCGAGGTAAGGAGGCTCTGACGAAAAGGAGAAGAATGAGCCTTCTCACGTCGGCTGCTACAAAAACATGGAAGCGACTCGTTCATCTCAGAAAAATCTCGTTCAGTTGTTTGGTGGTCGTTTCCAGATCGCTGAGCAACGCATCCCAATTGGGTTTCAATGTGGTTGTGTCAGTCGCAGCGGTCGCGCTTTCGAGAGCGTTAGCTCGCGCCAACTTCTCCACCACATCGCGGCGCTGGAGATACTCAAACAACTTCTGCGCGTTCCCCGGATGCGGCGCTTTGCGAATCACGGCAACGGTATTGGGGATGAGTAGTGTTTCTTCAGTCAGCGGCAACGCGGCGATGGGCAATCCTTCGCGCTGACCGGCGGCGATGTCGTCCGAATCCGTCAACCCAATCCACGCTTCACCGCGGGCGACCTGTTTCACGACGACGGAATTGCCGTCCACGATGAACGGCTTGTTCGCCGCCAAGGCGCGACACCACGCGAGCCAGTATTCCTCACTCCAGAGTTGTTTCAATGCGTGGAAGTGTGTAGCCGTTGTGCCGAATTGCGGAAAGGCCAGCGCGACTTTGCCGCGCCAGATTTCATTCGTGAGTTCCAAGAGCGAACGCGGCGCATCGTAGCCGCCGACGTGAGGAGGCGGATTCTGCGCGGGAGATGTTTGGTCCGCATCGTTACCTCGGCGGCTACCAATCGAAATAAAGTTCGTATTGATGACGATGCGGCGGCTGCGATAGCCCAACGCCGCCCAGCCATTGGTTTCGCGAAAGACGTCTTGGGCAGCAAGTTGGCGCGTGCGCATTTCTTCGTTGCCCCAGAACACGTCGCATTGCGGATGATCGCGCTCGGCGAGCAACCGATTCGCCAGCCCGACGGTCTTCACGGCTTCGCTGTCATAGACAGCTTTGACCTTGAGGCCGGCTTCCTGCTCGAACTCGCGCAGAATTGGCTCGGCATAGACCTGGTCTTGCGCGGCGTAGATCACGACTTGGTTTGAAACTCGACCGCATGCGGAAAGCAGGAGGCTGAAAACAACGGCTGCTATTCGGAAAACGAGAACCGTTCGCCAGTCGGTTTGAGTGCGCATGTCGAAGCTGATGTTGCCTGCTTGATTCGCGTGTGGCAACAGGCGCTTCTGAAGCAACTGACTCGTAACATAAAAGTTTGAAATGTGGTCTTGCTGGAATCGTCAGCTTGCGTTTCAATCCACGATGTTCCGAGCGAACATCAAAAATTATGTAACCAGAACCAAACATATTTGCGGCTTCGGCTGCTGTTCAGAACGAAACGGACAATTTCGGTCTTCAATGGATCAAACCAATGGAGACAGAGAGCACAGCTTCTCGGAGTACGCTCAGGAATGGGCGTGCCCGAAAGCGTTTCTCTCTGAGCATGTCCGTGCCCGTTCTGGGACGTGATTAGGTCACGCCCAAATGGTCTTCAGCAGCG
>JANYBF010000147.1 GCA_025360895.1 Verrucomicrobiota bacterium | reverse complement strand
GTTGTGTCTGCGCCGACGGGAAGGCGGGAGTAAGGTTTGAAGTCCGGAGTCAGGATATCAATTTGCCGTCACTCGTCCGGGGAAATTAGTTGATAGCAAGTAGTTGATGATTGATAGCCGGGAAACCGCGCAGCGGATTTTTCCATCAACCATCAGCCAAAAACTCTCAACCAACTCCCCAACTTCTCCGCAAAGAGAAGGATGAGGCCAGCCCAACCCGCTTGTGCGGGGTGGGATTCGTTGGATGCCTTCATTCCCCGTTTTGCGCGAGTGAAGGCTTTTTTGTAGCCGCCGAGGTGACGAAGCGGACACAAATCCAGTCGGAATCCGCCTCCTTACGTCGGCGGCTACGATCTCCTTTCTCTCCGCGCTGGTCTCTCAACCCAAACCCGTCCGCCGGAATTTTTCCAGCGGACAAATTGAAAGATCAGCCCATGAAAATCCGTCTGTCCTTGCTGGCCCTCGCCGGCTTCCTGTCCGTTTCCACTCACTCTGTCCGAGCAACCACCATTGCCGAGAATTTTTCCAGCGACCCGGCATCCTCCGGCTGGAATGTTTACGGGAACTCCAACCTGTTCGCCTGGAATTCGGCGAATCAAAATCTTGAAGTCACCTGGGACTCGTCGCAATCGAACAGTTATTTCTGTCATCCCACCGGCACGAATCTAACCAAGGCCGTCGATTTCATGCTAATGTTTGACCTGCGCTTGAGTGACATCACCATCGGCGTGAATCCGAACAAGCCGCTCACGTATGAAATCGCTGTTGGATTTATAAATTTGAAGGATGCCACCGGGCCGGGTTTTATTCGCGGGTCTGGCTATGAATCCCCAAACTTGGTGGAGATGACGTATTTTCCGAACGACGAGTATGATTTCGGCGCTTCGGTGGGCACGCCCATGATTTCCAGCGATAGTACGTATGCGGCCGGAGGATTTGCCGATCATCTCGAACTGGTGACCAATGCCTTGTACCGCATCACGATGGTTTACACAGCGGATGACCAGACGCTCCGTACCGTGATGACCAGCAACAATGTGCCGTTCGGTCCCGTCAAAAATGCGATTATCGGACCGACCTTTGGTGATTTCAGGGTGGATCACTTTGGCGTAAACAGTTACAGCGACGCGGGCCAATATCCCGGCTACGAAGGCTCGATCCTCGCCCACGGCATCGTGGATAATTTCGTCGTGGCCATCCCGCCCCCGGTGACCAAAATCACTCCCGTGATCGAATCCGGCACGTTCCTTTTGCATTTTCGCGGCACCACCAACTGGCTGTATCATTTGGAACGCACAACGGATTTCCAGTCATGGTCGCCGGCTTCCGCCGTCGTCGCTGGCATCACCGGCACGATGACGATGCAGGACACGAACCCGCCGGCGGGCAACGCGCTCTACCGGGTGCAAGCCCGACTGCCGTGAAGATTGCTACCGACCATTGTCCGTTGTGCGGCGGCGCCAACGACTGCCAGCGTTGCACCGTGGCGGCCTACAAAGGCCCGTGCTGGTGCGCCCGGGTAAAAATCCCCGAGGAATTGATTGCGCAGATTCCGGTCGAGCGACGGAACCAAGCGTGCCTTTGCCGCAACTGCGTCATGGAGTTTCATCGCGCCCAGGAAGGTGGGAGCGCCGGGCCAAAGATTCGGCCCGGTGACTTTTATTTCGACAGCGGCCTCATGGTTTTCACCGCCCCCTATCATTCGCGTCGTGGCTACTGCTGCGACAACAACTGCCGGCATTGCCCGTATCGTCTCGACTCGCTGAAATTGAAATTTGTACCCGCCGCGTGAGTAAACTGTCTGAAAATCCGGAGCGCCGGTCTCCGACCCGGCACGTTTCCAATCCGGCTCAGCTACGCGCCGCATCAGAGATCGGCGCTCCGGTTTGCGGCGAACCCTCGAAAATCATGAGCACGCAATGGGATTTTACCCCGAAACGGATTGTCTGCTTGTCCGCGGAGGCGGCGGACTGGTTCTGGCGGCTCGGCGTGTGGGATTCGGTTGCGGGCGTGACGGCGTATTTTACGCCACCGCCCGAAGCTTCGCCCAAGCCGCGCGTCAGCGGTTTTAGTTCCGCGAACATTGAGCAGATCACTCAACTGAATCCCGATCTCATCGTCACGTTTTCCGATGTGCAAGCCGGTCTGGCAGCCCAACTCATCAGTCGGGGTTGTCTCGTGCTCGCCACTAACCCGCGTACCCTGGCGGAAGTTGAAACCACGCTGGCGTTGTTGGCCCGCATCGTGGATCGCAAAGCTGAAGGGGAAACCTTGCTGCGCGAGTTCCGCGAACGCCTGACGCCCGTGGCGGCGCCGGTCCGACGGCCCCGGGTCTATTGCGAGGAATGGAACGATCCGCTCATTACGGGCATCGCTTGGGTCAGCGAATTGATTGAACGCGCCGGGGGCGAAGATGTGTTTGCCGGTCTGCGAGCCAAACGCGCTGCCCCCGAACGCATCGTCACTTCGGAGCAAGTTCGCTCTGCCGACCCGGAAATCATGTTCGCTTCCTGGTGCGGCAAGCCGATGCAATTGTCCGCCATCACTTCCCGGCTGGGCTGGCCAGAATTGCCCGCTGTCCGCCAGGGCCGCGTTTTTGAAATTCCTAGTGAAGACATTCTTCAACCCGGCTTCCGTTTGATCTATGGTTATGAACGGATCAAACTTTATCTGGTGGAACTGCTCGCGCTGCGAGCAGTAGCGCGGCGTGCAGCAACACAACCCCTGAACCAAAAATCTTGCCGGCCAAGCGAGAGTCCACCCGCTCCACGCGGGTGGGGTTCTCGCAGCGCGAGAAC
>JANYBF010000144.1 GCA_025360895.1 Verrucomicrobiota bacterium | reverse complement strand
CAACAATCTCCACATCATGTTCCCTAAAACGGTCGAGGCGAAAGGGCTTGCTTGTGTCAAATAACTTTCCGTCCGCGCGGATTTGCTTGTAGTTGTGCTTTGCTGCCCATTCGGCCACATCGGTGTGGAAACCTTTTCGATTCTTCACGATGGGTGCGAGCAGGAGTAGGTCGCCTCGCCGCTTGAGCTCGGATTGCAAGTGCTTTGCGAGTTCATCTCGTGTCTGGGCTTCGACCGGCAACTGGCAATCCGGACAATGTTGCGTGCCTAACCGCGCGAACAGCAGTCGGATAAAATGATAAATCTCCGTCACCGTTGCCACGGTACTCTTGCCGCCACCGCGCGTGGTTCGTTGCTCAATGCTGACCGTGGGCGGAATACCGGTGATCAAATCCACGTCGGGCCGCGGCATTTGCTCCACGAATTGCCGGGCATAGACGTTCATCGAATCGAGGAAACGCCGCTGCCCCTCGGCAAACAACAGATCAAACGCCAGCGTGCTTTTGCCCGAACCGCTGACACCAGTGATGACGACGAATTGGTCGCGCGGGATTTCGAGCGAGATGTTCTTGAGATTGTGCTCACGAGCGCCGGTGATGGCGATGGTAGCCGCCGACGTAAGGAGGCGGAAATCTGGCGGCTTCGTCATCGCCGTCCGCCTCCTCACGTCGTCGGCTACGGGCTGAAGGATGTTCCTCAAAAACCGCCCCGTATGACTCGCCGTACACTCCGCCACTTTCTCTGGCGTTCCTTCGGCAACAATCTGTCCGCCGCGAGCGCCGGCTTCCGGGCCGAGATCAATCACCCAGTCGGCGCATTTGATGACATCGAGGTTATGCTCGATGACGATGACGGAATGGCCCGCGTCCACGAGACGTTGGAAAACCTGGAGCAACACGCGCACGTCATCGAAGTGCAGGCCGGTGGTGGGTTCGTCGAAAAGAAACAAAGTTGGCCGAGGGTCGAAAGTCGAGGGTCCAGAGCCTGGAACGGGCGTGATGTTGTCCTCGACTCTCAGCTCTCGGCTCTCGACTGCCGTCGCTTCCGCCAGATGGCGCACTAACTTCAACCGCTGGCTCTCGCCACCGGAAAGGGTGTTGATGGGTTGTCCGAGTCGGAGATAACCAAGGCCGACTTCTTGGAGCAGCTTAAGGCTGGCGGTAGCGCGTTGAGCGGATTTTGAGTCTGCGAAGCCAGAGAGGAAATCAATTGCCTCGTCCACGGTGGCTTCGAGCATGTCGCCGATGGACCAATCTAAGTCAAAAGTCTCACGTTCAACGTCCAAAGCCTTTCCGATTGTAGTCCTGCCTCGATTTTGGACCTTGGACTTTGGATCTTCACCTCAAGGATATGTTGGCGATAGCGACGACCATTGCATTCCGGGCAGCGGATGAAGATGTCGCTGAGGAATTGCATCTCGATTTTCTCGAAACCGGCACCGCGACACTTTTCGCATTGGCCGACGCCGGAGTTGAAGCTGAACGCGCTGGCGTTCAGTCCACGTTGCTGGGCGATTTCGGATTGCGCGAAAACTTCCCGGATATCATCGAACGCGCCAATATAGACGGCCGGATTGGAGCGCGGGGTTTTGCCAAGCGCGGATTGATCCACGAGGACGACCTGGCCGAGGGACTCGAAACCAGTGAGAGCAGAAGTCGGAAGCCGGAAGTCGGAAGTCGGAGAATTTTCTACCTCTGTGGATTCGACTTCGTCGGATTTCTGATCTCCGACCTCTGACTTCTGACTTCTGAGTTTTTCACCCAGTGTCGGGAGCAGAATGTCGCGGACCAAAGTCGATTTGCCCGACCCGCTCACGCCCGTGAGGGCAACCAGTCGCCCCAGTGGAATTTCAACGGAAAGGTTCTGGAGATTATGGCGCGTGGCGTTAGTGATTCTTAACGTAGCCGCCGACGTGAGAAGGCGGACTTCGCTGGGTGGGGCGACCGGAATCCGCCTCCTTACGTCGTCGGCTACCGGGCGGCGGTTCGGAATCTCAATCCGCTTCCGCCCGCTGAGGTATTGGCCGGTAAGGGAGCATTCCGATTTTAATAGTTCCGGCAGTGGGCCTTGGAAGACGACTTCGCCGCCGGTCGCTCCGTGGCCGGGACCGATGTCCACGATCTGGTCGGCAGCACGCATGACGCTGGCTTCGTGTTCGACGACGACGACGGTGTTGCCGGTGTCGCGGAGTTTTTCGAGGATGCGAACAAGTCGGTCGGTGTCGCGGGGATGCAGCCCGACGCTCGGTTCGTCGAGGACGAAGAGAGTGTTGACCAAGCGCGTGCCGAGACAGCTGGTGAGGTTGACGCGTTCGGTTTCGCCTCCGCTCAACGTGCGCGTGGGGCGATCCAGAGCCAGATAGCCGAGGCCGACTTCGTCGAGGTAGGCGAGGCGGGCGCTGACTTCATCCAAAGCGTGGCGAATCGGGTCTTGAGTCTTGGGTCTTGAGGCTCGAGTTTGTTTTAGCGAGTCAATCAGCGCCAGTGCGTCGCGGATGGGTAGAGCGTAAAAGTCGGGGAGGCTCAGCCGTTCGTAGCAGCCGACCGCAGAAGACGCTAGCTGGTTTGGTTGCTCGTTTCTGCTTTCCGGTTTTGATTTGAGCCTCCTCGCGTCGGCTGCTATGGGAAGAAGATAGAGCAATGCCTCTGGCTTCAGCCGGGCGCCTTCACACTCCGGACATTACGTGTAAGCTCGGTAGCACGACAGCAGCACGCGGACGTGCATTTTGTAAGACTTGGTTTCGAGCCAACGAAAGTAGCCCTTCACGCCATACCACGCGCGCGGCCATTGGTGGTCTTCGTCAATGCCGTAATCTTTGTCGCCTTCGATAATCCAGCGTTGATGCTCGGTGGACATTTGATGGAACGGCAAATCCATCGGCACACGCCGGGCTTTGCAGAACTTTTTCATGTCCGCTTGGGATTCCGCACCGGTGCCGGTGCGCCACGGTTTGACGGCACCTTGTGCCAGCGTGAGCGAGCGGTCGGGGATGGCGAGGTCGTAATCAATCGTGATGATGCGCCCAAAGCCTTTGCACGCGGGGCACGCGCCGAGCGGGTGGTTGAAACTGAAGAGGGCAGGGGACGGGTCGTTGTATTCAAGGTTACAGGCGGCGCAATGGAGGCGGTTGCTGAACAAACGCGGAGTGCGGCGTGCGGCGTGCGGAGCGGCAGAATCCAGTTCGTGAATTGCCAGCTTGCCTTTTCCGAAGTGGTAGGCTTGTTCGCAGGCTTCGACGAAACGGGAACGGTTGGTGGGCGTGAGTTTAACGCGGTCTTGAATGATGGTTAATGCGGCGGGCCAAGGACGGAGGGCAGAGTGCTTGACAGCGTCCTCCAGTCTCACGATTTCACCTTCCAGTAAGAGTCGCTGGTAGCCTTGTTTGGAAATCAGCGCGAGGGATTCGTTGAGCGCGAGCTTTTTGGACAACGGGAGGGAGAACGTGATGAGGCCTTCGCGCACGTCCGTTCGTCCTCGTCCTTCGTCCTCGTCCTCGGCTTTTTCATTCCCCCGTTTCGAGAACGAGGAGGATTGGAGGGTTTCCCATACGCTCTGCGGTGAATCCTTCCGCACCGGCTGGCCACAACCGCGACAGTGCAGTTGTGCGAGGTGGGGCCACAGGACTTTCATGTGGTCGCAAATCTCGGTCATCGTGCCAACGGTGGAGCGCGTGGAGCGGACGGCGTTGCGCTGTTCGATGGCGATGGCAGGTGGAATGCCTTCAACACTGTCCACCTGCGGCTTGTCCATGCGATCAAAAAACTGCCGCGCGTAAGGCGAGAAGGTTTCGATGTAACGCCGCTGGCCTTCGGCGTAGAGCGTGTCGAACGCGAGCGAGCTTTTGCCCGAACCACTCAAGCCCGTGATGACGATCAGCCGGTGCAACGGCAGATCGAGATCAAAGTTCTTGAGGTTATTGTGCCGGACGCCGCGCAGGCGGATCACAGACCGGGGTGACAACTTTAACATTCCGCAGTCACGGTAGAGTTGATCATGGCAAGCTGCAAGCAAGTCGTAAACGGCGACGGAATCGTTCCTTGACTGGCCCTGCGGCAAAGGTTAATCTCGTCATCATGCAAACAGACTGCCTCACGGCTTGGACGGAGAGCCGGCACGCTTGGGGAGTGCGTTTGGCAGTTCGCTTACTTCTTGGGATGCTCATCCTAAACGCAGGAATCTTCGTTCACGGCGAAATCATCTTTTTGCCATTGCCTGGGTTGGACCAGGCGCACCAAAAAGCCGGAAGTCTCGGTTGCCTTAATAACCTTAAACAAATCAGCTACGCGGCCAAACGATGGTCATTGGATCACGGTGGCCAATTCCCGGCGGAATTCCAGGTCTTTACTAATGAACTAGCCTCACCCGCAGTCTTCTTCTGTCCCACCGACGTTGGCCGGCTGATACCGACGAATTGGAGCGACCTGAATTGGAGTAGGATTGATTACACATGGATTTCCAATGCGCCTTGGGCCGACACGAATATTTGCGGTACCTGCCGAATTCACACCCACGCCCTGCAGGCGGACGGGTTCGTGCGGTTTGGCCTGGAGCGGAGCGGATGGCCTTCGTTCGTGGCCGGTGCGGTAGAGCAGCTTGCGACGCCGGGTTCGGCTGTTGAGTTCAAGGTGCGGATTGCGCCGGATGCCCTCGTCCCTGTGGGCTTTCAATGGCGCCGAGAGCATCTGTACTACAGGACGAACGTAACCTTTGTCTCCGATCCTTCCACTCCTGGCGGCGGGTATTGGTCAACAAATCGCTCAGCAAATTTTACCGTCACGAGCCTCGCCGGCCAAACAACTCCATCCCTCCGGCTCCAAAACGTTCAGACGAATGATTCAGATTACTACACCGTGGCCGTGAGTAACGTCATGGGTACCACCGTGTCCAGCCATGCCCGGCTTGGCGTGGACGCGGGTTTCACTGTTTTGACCAACGAGCATTGGTCACGCGTAATCTGCATGAATAATTTGAAACAGATTTCCCTGCTTGCGAACATCTGGGCCGACGATCATGACAACCACAAGCCTCAAAGCTTTTCTGAAATGACGAACCGGTTTGGTTTGCCGATGTTTGGATGGCCAATCGTGCTGTTTTGCCGATCCGATATGGCGCGGACTGCTCCCGCGGACTGGCCGGGTTTGGATTTTGCAAACACGAGCTACGAGATCATTTCTGGCGATGAGCAAGACGCTTACGCAATTTTTTGCCAGTGTAAAGTCCACGGCTTCTATGTGCAAATGGATGGGCAGACGATCTCTGGCCCGCGTTTCACTGCGATCACCCACACGAACAATACTGTAGAATTGGCGCTGGTGGTTTTTGCTGGACGAACCAACCTGCTGGAAGCCTCGGTGGACCTCGTCAATTGGACGAATGTGGCGACCTATTCCGGCGCGACCGGACCTCTCTTCTATAGCGAAACGGCTTCCTTGCCTCGGAGTTTCTTTCGCATACGGCTGCCGTAGTGGGTCCACGCGATTCAGGGCCGTAGATTTGTTCTCAGCACTCACCCCGGCTCAAGCCGGCGTTGACGATCAGCCGGTGGAACGGCAAATCGAGATCAAAGCTCTTTAGGTTATTGTGCCGGACCCCGCGCTGGCCAGTGGCCGGCGCTGGCGTCAACATGGCGGCGTAAAGTTAGGGAAGTGGGCGGCGAGGTCAAATATACCGGCGTATGAGGAGGCTCTGAGACGGCGGGGATTCTGAATTCTATTTGCTGATACAGCGGACTAACCGCTAAGGTGGCGGGCGATATGAAGATTCTCATCACCGGCGGCGCCGGCTATATTGGTTCAGTTTTGACCCCGGCATTGCTGGCGCAAGGACACGAGGTGACCGTGTTGGACAGTTTTTACTTCCGACAAAACAGTCTCGCGGACTGCTGCCAATACGACACGTTCCAGGTCATCCGGGGCGATTGCCGCGATGAAGCCTTCATGAAGCCGTTCGTGGCGCAGGCCGACCTGCTGATACCGCTCGCCGCGCTGGTCGGGGTGCCGCTTTGCAACGCAGACCATATTGCGACCCAGACGACCAATCAGGATGCGGTGGAAATGCTGTGCCGACTTGCCAGCCCGCAGCAGCGCATCATCATGCCCGTCACCAACAGCGGTTACGGGATCGGCGAGCAAGGCAAGCATTGCACGGAAGATTCCCCGCTCCGACCGCTCTCGCGCTACGGGGTGACCAAGGTCAAGGCCGAGGAAGCCGTGCTCCAACGGGCGAACAGCATCAGTTTCCGGCTGGCTACGGTGTTCGGTATGGCGCCGCGCATGCGCACTGATTTGTTGGTGAATGATTTTGTTTACCGGGCGGTGCATGATCGCGCTGTGGTCATTTTCGAGGGCCACTTCAAACGCAACTACATCCACATCCGGGATGTCGTCCGGGTGTTTCTGCATGGGATCGAAAAATTTGAGGCAATGCGCGGCCGGGCTTACAACGTGGGCTTGGACGACGCCAATTTATCCAAGCTGGAACTCTGCGCCGTGATTCAGAAACACCTGCCGAAGTTTGTTTATCTCGAAGCCCCCATTGGCGAGGACCCGGACAAACGCGATTACATCGTATCCAACGCGCGAGTGGCGGCGGCCGGCTTCAAGCCGGAGTGGTCGCTGGATCGCGGCATCCGGGAACTCATCAAGGGTTACACGATCTTGCGCAACAGCGTTTACGCCAACGTTTG
>JANYBF010000156.1 GCA_025360895.1 Verrucomicrobiota bacterium | reverse complement strand
GACCTGATGACCGGTGTGTTCCTGGTGCGGCAACTGCCGCCGTGGTTCGAGAACCTCGGCAAGCGCCAGGTCAAAGCGCCAAAGGTGTATGTCCGCGACACGGGTTTGCTTCACGCGCTGCTCGGCATCGCCAGCCAGCGTGACCTTGAACTGCATCCCAAAGTCGGCGCGTCGTGGGAAGGTTACGCCGTCGAGGAAATCCTCAAGGCGTTGCAACCCGATGACGCCTATTATTGGGCGACGCATCAGGGCGCGGAACTGGACTTGTTGCTGTTCAAGCGGGGACGGCGCATTGGCATCGAGTGCAAACGCGCGGACGCACCCACCCTCACGCCGTCCATGCGCATCGCGCTGGCGGATTTGAAGCTCGACGAATTGCGCGTCGTGTATCCCGGCATGAAACGCTATCCGCTCGCGAAGCAGGTCGAGGTGGTGCCGCTGGCGGAATTGGTGAATGCGAAATGATCTTCCAATTCAAGGACGGTGGCAGTGCCGCGCGCGGTCGCGTTTCAAGTTTCCGTGGCGATGGCACCGGAGTCAGGGTGAGGCAACGGGCGCCCTTTTGTAAAAAATTTCCGCGCGGATGAATCCATCGCGACAACCCACCCCACCCGCCGCGAGCTACTCCCCCCGCCCCCCCGGTCGCCATCCTAATGACGAAGGAAAAAGTTTGGGGACAATTGGAGACAAAGAAGGTGCGTTTAAGAGCGTTATTTTGCGCGATGCCGTCTCGACAGCAGAAGATTTCAACACGCATTATCGCCTTTATTTACGGCCTCATTGCGCACCTCCGCGCACAAAAACGAAGTGTGCTGCCTTGGCTTCCAATCCCACCTTGGCCTTGTAGGCCGCACTGTGTCTCTGTCGTTTCGCTTTCATGGTCATCTGTGCTTTCTTGGTTCCCGTTCCAACGGAACGGTCACCCAACAGACGCCAAAAGTCTCACTTAGCCAGTGGTACTAATTCCGGGGACAAGCTCTTTCTTCATACGGAGCCACATGGCCGGGCCGCATGTCAAAACGGTCTGGATGCTGGCGCAAATTCCAGCGCCGATGCCGGGCACAATGGACGCGCGTGTGGCGGAGAATGCAGCGAAGCTGTCGCTGACGAGCCATTCGGTGGCGCGGCTGTTCAACCGCGCGCCGCACCGCTGGGACCCGGCGGAACACCGTAGCTGACGGGGAAGAATGCGCCCCCTGAAAGAAAGGATGGGGTACCAATCGGTAGCCAGTTGGAATCAAATACTCGGTTGGTTGCAGGAAGTCAAGTTGCTCAGAGAAGCCGCACCACGCATTGCGGCCGTACCCCTCACCAGAGCCGCGCAAATAAATGACTTCACCGCCTCCAGACACTCCCATCCTGCGTTAGAACCCGTTGAATGATTCCGTTTACACCTTCACGGTTTTTCCAAATACGCATAACACGACAGCTGGGCGTCGGAGTCACTGGTACTGTTCTTCTGAAATCTGACTTTCACCCGTCGTGCTTCAACGCCACCGCGATCATTGATGATCTCGACATCGGCGTGTCCCACCCAAGTCGCTGGCGCGCCATCCGCACAGTAAATTGAGGAGTGCAAAGTGCGGCGCCACCCAACAACGCTCTCGACTTCGATGCGCATGAGTGCTTCTGCGCCTCGACTCAGCCGCCGATTTTCCTGACGAAGCGTCTCCTCACGCGGCCAGAAAACCAACGCGAGGATCAAAGCCACGGCAGCTACGACCAGCCAGTGCTTGCGTTCAAGTATGGAGTGCAGAGGCGGCAATCGTAGTTTCAGCCGTGCGAAGCGCCATATCCCCTTTCCAATCGCGTAGACAAACAGGAAGAGAGCAACGATTAGAGTAATGAGTACGATTCGGCTGGGTGTTCTGTCACCGAAGATTGATCTGTCAACTAGATATGCACCGACGAAGAACAGGCCAATTGCAATAACCAACAAGATGACCGGCTCCAGCCAAAGGCGCGGCTTTTTGGTTTCGGATTTCGGCGGCGGTAGTCCGACCTGTGGTTGGCCGTCGATGGGGTCTGGCGGAATGAACAAAACAGTATCCAGCTTGCAGTGTGGGCATTGGATCGTCTCGCCCGCACGTGTTGCATCAAACTCCAAGTGGCCGGCGCAATTGTTGCAGGTGCATACCGTCCACTTTTGCTCTGGACTGTCACCGTTCAATGCTGCCGACACTCTCACGACGGCCTAGCCATTGTCAAGGGCGAAGCCCTGCGAAAAGCTGCTTACTACTTCTGCCCAA
>JANYBF010000150.1 GCA_025360895.1 Verrucomicrobiota bacterium | reverse complement strand
GGCGGCGCTCGGCACGAGCCTGTGCATCATGCTCGGCCACGAAGGGCGCGAGTGGCATACCTATTTTTGGTCGCTCGGCTTCACGCTGGTGGGCGCGGCGATTTTTGCGCTCACGCGGAACAGCAAGCATCATCGCGTGCCGCAGGAGGCGCTCATCGGCATCGTGTATGTCGTGTCGGCGGCGGCGGGGATTTTATTGTTGAGTCGCAGCGCCGAGGGCAATGAAGAATTGCGCCGCACACTCATCGGCGATGTGCTGCTGGTATCGCCGAAGGAAGTGCTCGGCACGTTTGGAATGTTCCTGTTCATCGGTGCGGTGCATTTCATTTTCCGAAAACAATTTCTCAAGCTTTCGTTTGAACCGGAGCGCGCCGAGGCGGAAGGCATGGCGGTGCGCTGGTGGGATTTTTTATTCTACGCGTTGTTCGGCCTGGTGGTGACGACCTTTCTGCAAATCGGCGGCGTGCTGCTGGTGTTCTCGTATCTCATTGTGCCGGCGGTGTGCGCGAATTTTCTCGTTGGCCGGCTCGCTGCGCTGCTGCTGATTGGCTGGCTGGTGGCGACGGTGGCGAGCGTAGCCGGACTTTACATCGCCTTCAAATCCGACCTGCCGACGGGCGCAACCATCGTCTGCACGCTCGGCGCGGCGCTGATTTTGACTGCCGTGGTCGCGCGATTTAGAAAATAAACCGTCGCCCGCCGCGCCTACCCGACCAAAAAACTTTTGCTTTGCGATTGACCGGCAACGTGGGTTCTGTCGAAATGATAGAACATCATTTTTAAGTTTAATGCCGAGAACTTCTGTTAAAAACGGGAATGGCGCTGCCCGCACGGGCGCGAACAAATACGACGCGAACAACAAGGTTCTGTCGCAGACTTACGGGGCGTTTGCGGACTTGCGCCGCGAGCTGTCCGATTCCAAAAACATCGTCGGCGAGCGCGAGGACATCCTCAAAAATTTCGCCACCTGCCCGGATTCCCAGCGCGCGTGGCTCGCGCTCGAAGATTATTTTGAGAAGCTCTCGCTCGCGCGCAAAGATTTTCCCGCGACGGATTGGTGGCCGAAGGTGCTCGCCGCCACCGGCAAGGCGCGGCTGGAGGAACTCGCTTTTTTATTTCTGCGCGCCAAGCGTTCCGTGCCGCCGGAATTGCAGGTTCACGCCAGCCCGGAACGTTTTGCCAAGGCGGAGGAAGCGGAGCAGGAACTGCGACTCGTTCGCGAATTGGAAAACTGGCTCGTGCCGTCCGCGCCGCTGCATCTGGACACGCCGCGCGCCACGCTACGCATCGTCTGCAAGCCGCAGCCGGACGCCGCCGATCCTTCGCGTCACCGGATGCTGCTGCAATTTCTGCTGCTGCGTCCGCGCACCGGCGAGAAGGCGCGTTCGCTGCACGACCTCGTGGACCTCGTCGTGCGCGCGGCGCACGAGCAGGAACTGTTCACGCCGTGGGACTGGGAATTCATCCAGTGGATTTACGACACGCACCGCGAACGCGCCGGTCACGAGCCGTCGCTGCTGCTGACGGACGCGGAACTGTTGCAATGGCTCGCGCGCTGGGGCAACACCGGCCGCCTCGAACTTGCGGCGAACGGCCTGCCAATTGATTTTCACGGCGAGGTCGTTTCGCTCATGCCGCGATTGGAGAACGGCACGCAGGAACTTGCGTTCACTCATCGCATCGCGCTGCCGAACGGGGAATTTCATTCCATCGCGGATGCAAAATTTTTCAACCGCCAGTCGCCCATCGCGCTGGTTGGCAATACTTTTTTCCTGCTCCGCAACGCGCCGCCGAATGGCGTGTTGAAATACCTCGCGCAAAAGCCGTCCGTCCCCGTGCGCAAGTTGAGCCATCGTCTGCTGCTGCATCTGCGCAAGACGCAGGCGGATCATGGCGTGGATTGGGACCTGCTTTGCACCGCGCACCAAGCCGCGCCGCAGTTCGTGTTTGAGTTGCACGATGACACGGTGCAACTGCGCTTGATGGCGAAGAGTGTGCGTGACAAAAGTCTTTGGGTCTGGACGGGGCATGAATGGAAGCGCAGCGGCGTCGGCAGTCTGCCGCCACAACATCATCCCGAAAATCACCGGCACGATACCGGCACTACGAAGCCGGAAATTCTCGACGACCCGCGCCTCGAACCCGCCGTGCATTGGTTGCGGAAATTGGATTGGTTCATGCAAGAACCTGGTTTGTGGATCGGCGACGCGAATGAAAATTTTCTCGGTGCGCTCGCGGATGCGTGGGCGTCGAAACCGGTGGAAGCAGAATTTCTCGGCAACGCCTCGTTCCATCGTTTGTTCCTCACGCCGCGACAACTGAAGCCGCGTCTCGTCGTGAAGGGCAGCGGCATTGACTGGCTCTCCGTTTCCGCCGAGTGGGAAGCGGAAGGCATGAAACTTTCCAAGGCCGACCTCGAACGCCTCGCCGCCGCGACGAGCCGTTTCGTGAAATTGCCGAACGCCGGCTGGGTGGAACTCGATACCGCTGCCGTGCAGGGCGCGCACGAAACGATGGCGGACATGGGCGTGGATGGCCTCATCGCCGTGCCGCAAAAAGTTGGCATGGAACACGTCGCGCACCTCGGCGAAAATGAATTCACGCGCTTCGTTGACTCGCCGGAAGCGCAGGCGTTGCGCGACCGCGTGCGTGATTTCAAGGGCGTTCCCAGCGCGGAATTGCCGAAGTCGCTTAATGCGGAATTGCGTCCGTATCAGAAAGACGGCTTTGATTTTCTCGCGCACCTCGTGCAGGTGAGGCTCGGTGGGATTCTCGCCGATGACATGGGGCTTGGCAAAACGTTGCAGACGTTGACGTGGCTCGCGTGGTTGAAAGAGCAGAACAAAAAAAATCCCAAGCCGTCGCTCGTCATCTGCCCCGCGTCCGTGCTGCACAACTGGCGGCGCGAGGCGGAGAAGTTCACGCCGGACATGAAAGTGCTCGTGCTGGAAAGCGGCGCGGCGCGGCATAATTTGCGGAAGCAGATTCCCGAATACGATTTGATTGTGACCAACTACGCGTTGCTCCGGCGCGACCTCGAGGAATTTCACAAGTTCAGTTTCCGCGCCGTCATTCTTGACGAAGCGCAGTTCATCAAAAATCCCGGCGCGCAGGTCACGCAGTCGGTGAAGCAGTTGAAGTGCGAAAATAAAATCGCGCTCACCGGCACGCCGCTTGAAAACCGGCTGCTGGATTTGTGGAGCATCGTGGATTTCATCCAGCCCGGCTACCTCGGCAATCAAGAACAATTTCTCGACACCTACGAACCGAAGGGCGGCGAAAACGCCGAAGCCGACCAACGCATCGCGCGCCGTCGCCTGTCCGCGAAACTCCGTCCGCTCTTGCTGCGCCGCTTGAAGAAACACGTCGCGAAAGATTTGCCCGACCGCATCGAGGAACGTCGCGACTGCCCGCTCGGCGAGGAACAACGGAAACTTTATCTCGCTGAACTCCGCCGCAGCCGCGACCAAGTAATGAAAGCCGTCGAGACGCAGGGCTTGAATAAATCCAAGATGCACGTCCTCGCGGCGCTCACGCGCTTGCGTCAGGTGTGCTGTCATCCTGCACTCGTCGGCAGCAACACCGCGAGCGGCAAGACAGACACGTTGTTCGAGCTGCTCGACCCGCTCATCGCCGACGGCCAGAAAGTTTTGGTCTTCTCGCAATTCGTGCAGATGCTCGAACTCTTGCAGAAGGAATGTAAGGCGCGCAACATCCACACGCACGTCCTCACCGGCCAGACGAAAGACCGCCAGTCGGTCGTGAACGAATTCCAAAAAGAATCCGGCGCGTGCGTGTTCCTCTTGAGCTTGCGCGCGGCGGGAACGGGTTTGAATCTGACAAACGCCAGCTACGTTGTCCTCTACGATCCGTGGTGGAATCCGGCGGTCGAGGCGCAGGCCATTGACCGCTCGCATCGCATCGGCCAGACGCAAACCGTCAACGCCTACCGCCTCATCGCGCCCGGCACCGTTGAGGAAAAAATCTGGGAGCTGCAACAGAGCAAAGCCCAGACGATCGCCGATGTGCTGGGCGAAGAAGGTTTCGCGCGCAGCCTTTCCAAGGCGGACTTGGAATACTTGTTCGCCGAGGAATAGTCCTCCGGCCAATCAATACCCTTTGCGGAAAACTTAGCCATCAGCGAACAGCCGGCTTCACCTTCGGATCATGGTAAGGCTTCTGAGCTCGGTATAGCTCCAAAAAATCCTCATTGCGCTGGGCGAGATCCGCCTGACCGACCCTGGCAGCCAGGTCACGCGCCCGTTCGCCGGCTTTGACTGCGTCCACAAAACGGCCGGCTTCGGCGTAAGCTGCGGCGAGGGTACCGACCACCGTTGGCAGATTTTCGTTCGACAGGGCACACGCCTTTTCCCCAAAACTGACCGCACGGGCACCGTCACGAATTTTATCCTCGTCGCTCGTGGCCAGGATCCAGGCAAGATTATTCAAAGCCTCAATCGAATCCGGGTCCAAGCGCAGGGCTTCTTCAAATTCCACAACGGCTTCACTTGCTTGATTTAGGGATTGGAGTACCGCAGCGAGATTCAGGTGCGAGGGAACATCGGCCGGGTTGGCCGTTAGGGCGGCGCGATAGTGCGTGGCCGCCTCCGTCCACCTTTCCTGTTTGCGGAACAACTGGCCCAGGTTGTAGTGCGCCTTCTGATACCCCGGGTCAATGGCAATCGCCGCTCGATACTGACCGACGGCAGCCTCGATCTCCCCGTCCTTTTCCAAGCCCACTCCCACCGCAAAATGCGCCGACGGATTTGCGGACGTCACCGCCAAAGTTCGCTCAAACAATCGGACGGTATTTTCCCAATAGGCAACTTGGTGGCGCGTGGCCACCGTGCCAACGACGAGCAACAAACCCGTAACCGCCCATAATAACGTTCCCCGAAATGACCAACGCTTCGAGAAATCGGCGATCCCCCAAACGAGGCTGATCACCGGCCCAATCAAGGGAATGTAAGTATAACGATCCGCCATCGCTTGTTCGCCAACTTGCACCAACCCGATCACCGGGAGCATGGTCCCGAGGTACCAAAACCAGCCAACGGCCAGATACGGACGACTCCAAAGCAAACGAAGACACCAAACGGAAATAACCAACAGCCCAATGGCGGCGAGCCCAACCTGCCACCCGGCCCATCGCTCCGCCGTAGCATAATACCCCGCCGGGTGAGGATAGATGACCGCGAGTTTAACCGGCCAGACGGTGTTTCCCAAGTACCGGACGTAACTCATTGTGGCGTTGGTCAGCCGATCAGCGATCCCGATCTGGCCAATGCCGGATATGGCGCCAGCGCCTTTCTGAACCAATACGGTGATCACACTGAACACAACCGATAGAACGAAAAACGGCAACTTCTCGATCACCAGCCGCTGCCAGTCCTTTCCTGACACGCGCCACCCGTCGCCGGTCACTCTTTGCAGGGGCCAGACATCCAGCAACAGCATGACAAAGGGCCACGTCACCAACATGGTTTTGCTCATCAACCCCAACCCGAAAAGCATGAGGGCGGCGCCATACCATAAATTTTTCCGTTTTGCATTTTGCATTTTGCATTGCGCGAAACGGGCATAAGAAATGAGCGACAGCAGCCCAAAGAACGCGCACAGGACATCTTTGCGCTCAGAAACCCAGGCAACGGACTCAACCCGCAAAGGGTGCAATGCAAAGAGGGCCGCCACCGCTGCGCTGCGCCCCATTGCCCCGGTCATTCGAGTGAGCAAGAGAAATAACAAAACGGCATTCGCCACATGCAGGACTACGTTTGTCAGGTGATGACCTCCGGGGCGGACGCCATACAGTTGACAGTCCAGCATTTGGGACAGCGTGGTGATCGGATGCCAATTCCCCACCACGGGATGGGTAAACGCGTAGCGAAAACCGTGCGCGGTCAGGCCGGCTCTGACCTCCTCGTTCTCGGTAATGAACTGCGGGTCGTCGTAATAAATGAAATCGTAGTGCCGCACCGGCCAATACACGGCAGCGGTCACCACGGAGAGCAGCAAACAAATTATCAACTTGCGAGACACCAAGTAAGATTCAGTTTGAAACGTCCAAAAATACAATGACAAAAACATCCCAGCGGCACAGCGCCGGAGCGCGACACCCTTACCTATTTCAGCGTTTGGCACTATCCGGCCGTCGTTGGATCCTTTCTTACATTGAACCCACACGCAACTTCGACGAATGTGTTCCCAGATTGGCCCACCCTTGAAAAAACGCTTACCCCAACGCATCACGGTCCTTGTGATTGGCTTGGTTGTGGGCGGGATCCTCACACTCGTTTACCTGAGTGGGAAGAATTCCGTCAGCCGGCCAAGGATCAAGTCTTTGTGTCAGCGGGCGTACTCCGGCGATGCGCGGGCTGCGGAATCGTTGAAAGCCGTGGGCAGCAATGCCGTACCTTTCTTGATTGAATTGACGCAGTATCGCATTCCTAGGTGGCGAACGCGGCTTCCAGCCCGCGTGCCAAAGATGCCATTTCCCCTGCGCCAACAAATTGTCCACTGGCTGACCCCGCCGGATGCCGCCGCCCTCCACGAAGCAGCGATCCGGGCGCTGGGAATCATCGGACAAGACGCCAGAGACGCTATACCCCTGCTGATCCGGGCTTTGCAGGACCCGGAAGGCAAGGTCCCTTGGGAGGCGGCCCGATCGCTGTCCAACATCGGCAAAGGATCGGTGCCCGCCCTGATCACCGCCTTGCAGGAGGAAACTAATTCTGCGCGCGGGATGGCCATCTACACGCTGGGGCTGATCGGGTCGGAGGCGCATCCCGCCATCCCGACGCTGCTTTCGATTCTGACTCATAGCAATGAACAGGTTCGCGGCTCGACCGCCTATGCATTGACTCGACTCGGACCGGAGGCGGTGTTGGCGATTATTGACCTAGCCGCGCACGGAAGCCCCGAAGCCCGCGCGGCGGCGGCTGACGTATTGCGACAACTCATCTCCTCCCCTGAGTCCCCCATCCTCACTCTCAGACTAATGGCAGCCAGCGAAAATCCCGACGCTCGGCGCCGTGCCATGCAAGCTCTCGGCGATTTGAAACCGACCACAACAATTGCCGTCAAAACCCTGATGGCGGCGCTCGACGATTCAATTCCGGAAGTTCGTTTGGCCGCTATCAAAGCTCTGGGCAATATCGGCGCTAAAGCGGTCATAGCCTTGCCGGAATTGAACCAGCGGGCCGAGGAGCAGAAAGAACCCGAGCGAGCGGCGGCCAAACTCGCAACCGAGAGAATCGAGGCCGACATCGCAGTGAAGGCTGTATCGCCTCCCCAAAAGGAGAATTAACGGTTAGAAAGCAACTTCTCCCACGATAGCAGAACTTCCGATATTGCCATCCCACACGCAGCAAACGGGGATAAAACTTAACCCCGAAGGCGAATGCCGGACAAATGGGGCACGGGCAGCGCGATGACCCTACGACTTGCAGTGTTGAGAATTAATTGATGTGACGAATCGGTAGTGGGTCAGTTTGGAGTGCCGAAGCATTGTTCGGCAGAACAAACAAGAGTTCGGCTCATGCCGAGCAATGCTCGGCGCTCCACCCGCAGTCAAAGTCAAGCCGTCCCACAGCAACGAATCTTACGGGCAACAAAAAAGCCCCGGATTGCTCCGGGGCTTGTGAAAGAAATGAACTAATTATTTACGGCGGCGGAAGAGCAACAGGGAAGCCGCACCGAGACCAGCCAAAACCATACTTGAGGGTTCGGGAACGGGAATGATCGTCATGTTGAAGCCACCGACGGAACTGCCGGTTACTCCCATAAGGCCAGCCACCGGAATCGCCCCGCCACCCATGGTGTAGTCATTGCCGATTAGGGACGTGCCGATCGTCATGGAAGCACTAGGAGTACCATTATTCCAGAACGCCAAGGCTTCGGCCCAAGTCGCACCAGCGTTTACAGACCAGCCACGAATGACGAAGTCAACGACACTGCCCGGAGAACTCGTCGCAACGGCCGCACCGTTCTTTGTTGCTACTCGACCCAACGCTGCAGCGTTTACGTTATAAACTGATGCCGTTTGAAACGCCGGGTCAGTTAGACCAAGAACACCACTAGCGGCTGTAAAGTCTGCACTTGCGGTGGCTGAAGGAGCAAAGAACACAGCATAGTTGTATAGGCCAGTTGTCGCTGCAGTGCCAACACTACCAGCCGAAATCAGCGTCGCCGATGAATTCTGCCAATTGATTACGCCTTGAGCGAATGACACAGTTGTCGCACCGACTAGTGCCGCTAATGTTAGGAGTTTTTTCATGTTATTTTTTGTTTTATACTTTTTTGGTTTGTTCAGGTGTTGCTACTTTCTATTTCACGGCACGTTCAGAATCTGCGTCCAGTTGAATGCACCAACATTGTTGCCATAGAAAAATCCTTGTCCTACGATCAAGGTAGGTTCCGGACCATCCGAACCATTCGGCGCTATCCAACCAGTGCTCGAAAGCGTGTCACGTGAATATGTATCCCACTTAACACCAGTCCATTTTTGGACGTTGTCGCCATCCTGAACTTGGAGGTTGATTGGGCCAGTTGAAACCGCGCCACCGTAGGGAAGCGGTGACCCATGAGGTGATAGACCAGAAGGAATTGCTACAATATTTGTTCCAGTTCGAACATCGCCAACAAACGTGATGTTCGTTTTCCCTGTATTGTTTCCATAAAAGAAGCCCAAACCAGGTCCAAGAATTGGCAAGTTGGCTACAGGAGCATCATTTCCGGCTGGATTTAACCAGCCCGTGCTTGAAAGAGAGTCCATAGACCATGTGGCCCATGAAGATCCAGTCCAGAGCTGAATATTGTCGCCGTCGCTGTAAGGAATTACCTGATCCGCACGATTGGCAGGAGTGCCGGTCTGAAGCGAATTCGCCAAAGCGGTCAAACCACCGAGGGGAACATTGTAATATCCGACGATGTTCAGTGAATAAACGTTGGCCTGCGCCATGGAGGAGACGATCCCTGCCGCGAGAATCGCTGCGGCTGCGAGTGTTGTTTTTGTTCTCATTTTGTTGTTTTGTTTTACCGTGTGTAAATAGATTCTCCCAATTGCCACCCCAAGTGTCAACAATTGTTTTAATATTTTTTGAACAATTTTACGACATACCAAGCGTTGAAACAAACTATTGTTGAACAGTTGCTTAACAACTCTAAAATTCGCTAAACCCCGCTCCATAATTCCCAGAATTCAGATTTTTTGCTCTTTTCATTGTCCCCCGCAATGGGGACAAGGATTTTTTGGCCGAAGCGGCGCTGACTTAATGTATAGCTACCAAAAGGGGATTGTAAAACCGGGAATGAAATTCCATCCCAAACTTCATGCGTGCTCAACCGTAAGCCGTTCTCCTAGCTCAATTCAAAACCGGAGAGGACGATTATCGGGGAGGAGTAAGACCGGTTTTAGGAAGCGGATCAAAGCCGCCAGAAATTTGCGCCCGGGCAGCCTCAATCAAAATCGCCTGCGCCTCGGGGGACAAATTATTTTGTAGAGAACCGGACGGAGTGCCAGAGCCGGCATCGGCGCCACTTCCAATCCCCCCCCCAAAAAATCCGCTGTTCGGGCCAGCGGGATTACTGCCGGGACTACTGCGCAAGGTGCGGGTGGGAATGGTTCGCGGGTTACCGATGGTCGTGACCGGACCACCACCGCCCGGCGCGAGTTGGCCGGCGTTGGCCGGTGCTGGTACGCCAGGAAGCTGGGGCAGCGCTGCCGGCCCCGGTAAGGCCGCTCCGACGGCCGGCTTTTCCGCGTCGTCCTTCATGGTCAACGAAAGGGTCTCGTCCCGGTTCTTGATTTTGACGGTGCCAGCAGCCGCATCAATCGCGATTACTTCTATATCGTCCTCGCCCTGCCCCTCGCTCCAGAGGTAGGACTGTTCTTTAGCGGGCGCGGGCGGGCGGGCGGCCGTTATGACTTTCAACAATACTTGCTTCCGATCCAGGATGGTGCTAACGCCTTGCAACTTTATGGTAATGGCTGCGGCAGCAGTCACCACCGGTGGTAATGTGGTGGGCGTGGGCGGTTTGAGCCCGAAAACGTTACGACCGACGATGGCCTCATACGGATTGGCCGTCACCGCCTCAGCGGCGCTGGCAGTCAGGTAAAGACAAAGGATAACAACGGCAGGTCTGAAGTCTGCCATCTGAAGTCTGATGTCGTGTTTCATATTTCAAGCATACCGCCAGAGGAAAGAAACACCAATGGAGGAATTTTGTTGCGCAGGGAGCGAACATTCCGGCGGATCGCCCGCTCAATCCCGGCGCCCTTTTCAGAGAATGTTTTTGGCATTCGTTGTTGGTCGTTTCCCCTTTTTGCCAAGTCAACCAAGCGTCAATGGTCGGAAGGATGGATCTCGAACGGTAGCTTGCCCGAATTATCATTTCAGGGCGGTGCGTTGGGCGGCGGACTCGGGCTGACCCGGCGCCGAATTACCGGCGGCGCGGGATTGGTGGCGAACAGGGTTTGAAAACCGGCCGGAAATTGTGGCAACTCCAACCAATTGGCGAGGATATTAATCTCCCACCCGGTAAGACCCACGGTGGATTTCCGCGCAAGCGCCAGCCGGTTGGGGCCGGCCAACTGAACTTCCGTGAGGGAATGCTGCAAATTGGTCATCGCATTGGCGACCCACTCGATGCTCGCCATGGAGGGATTCAGCCGCGGCCGGTGCGCGGCATCGAAAGTCATCCGCGAGGCGTCGTCGAGGTAACGCCATTGAGGTAGCCGCTCGCCGGTAAGTTCCCAAGCCAACGCCACCAGGTTGGTTTCGCTGATAATCCGCTCGATCAACGGGGCGGGCAGTTGGTTGGTGCGGGCCAATTGAAACGCGGCCAGACTGAGCAACAAGAAATCCGATTCAACATTGGTCACACTGCGCAGGCTGGGCAGGGCAAAGTGCAGGCCTTCCCAAGTTAACAGGTCTGAATTGGTGGCAAAGGCGACCGCACCGTAATTCTTGGTGGGCAAATGAGCGTTGATCCAGTCGGCCATCGGATGGGATAATTGGGAAAAATCATTGGAAGCGTTTCGAGTGGGAAAGGCGGCGAAAATTTGGAGCGGTGGCCCCGAACGACCCCAGGAATAGAATTGGTCGGGCCATTCAGCCAATCCCAACCAAGACGGGACCGCACGCGCCGCCAGGAGTCCGCGCAGACCGCGAACGGCAGCAAAACTGATCAATGGCTCCCGAACCAGACGGGTGGGGAGGTTCCACGACGGCAAGGGAATCGAAAGGGATGATGGAAAATTAAGTTCACCTCGGGTGCGGACATTCTGTCCGTCGCCAATCAAGGTCATCGTGAACCGGGGAAGATTTTCAAGGGTGGAAGGCGCGGGTGGAAGTCCGAAGTCTGAAGCTGAAAACCCAAGCGCGCGTAAATCGAGATCGGCTTCGAGCCAGTAATTGGTCGTGCGCGGTGGGCACGGCATTTGGGTGGCCACAATGCGGTCACGGAAAATGGCAAGGGCCGCCGGCGCCGCAGCGGAGGCACGGCTGATCGAAAGCAACGTCCAATCGGCGGCGCGGGACAAGGCAAAGCTGAAGTCTGAAGTCTGAAGTCTGAAGTCTGAGGTCTGGAGGCCGGGGACAGGTGCTAGACCAAAGATGGATTGGAGAATGACGGGAAGGTTGGTCTGCCAAAGTGCGGCCCGAGCAGCATCGAGGCGGAGGGCAATTGTGAGCACACTTGGCTGGTTCGTCACGGCCTGAACTTCGAGATAGGATTCTTCAAGTACCAAATCGTCCAACAACGGTCGCACCAAGGCCGCGGGCGCGTTGGAAATGGACGCCATAGCGGAGAACAAGCGCCATGGGGCGGTCGAGAGCTTGTCGAGGGTCTGAGCTTCGAGCCGCGCGCTTTCGGGCAAATTCCAGATGGCCATGAAGTTGGTGGCATTGCTTTCGGCTGCGAGACGCTTTTTGCCGAGCCAATGAATTTGCGCCACAGTCCGCCCGGTATCTGGAGCCGACCGACTCGCGCTTGGAGGCTTCATTTCCGAGTTGGACTTGCTGCAGCCGGCGACGGCGGTAAGGAACAAGGCGGTGAAGAGGCCGAGCCAATATATCTTTTTGTCCATCACGGGGAATGTTTTGCCAGAGAATCGGGCGGCGGGCAATTTGAAAGCGTCCGGGTCAGCCGCAAAACTGCCGCACCCGCGAAAGCCTGTTATCAAAATACCTGCTAGCCAAACTACGGCAAAGCTGCTAATCTTCGCCCAACGACCACCACCATTGCCCTATGCAAATCAACTCGCTAATTGAATTCCACAACCCGGGAACCCGGAGCCAATCTCGCACCGACCAAAACCTCGGCCCGCGTCGTCAGGGCTTCACCCTTATCGAACTGTTGGTGGTCATTGCCATTATTGCTATTCTCGCGGCCATGCTTTTGCCGGCGCTCAGCAAAGCCAAGACCAAGGCCCAAAGCATTGGTTGCCTCAACAACACCAAGCAGCTCACGTTGGCGTGGATTCTTTACGCGGGCGACAGCAATGATGCCGCCGCCAATAATTACGGCGTGGGCGAAACCGAGACGGCCATTCGGAGATCAAAAAATGGAAGAGCGCGACTTCCAATTACAGCAAGGTGATCTACGCATATCCCTCCCCTCTTATGACTTTTGACGCCGCCGGCCGGGACGATTTTACCTAGTATAACGAACGCACCGGTTGGGTCCTCAATGGCATCGGCCAGTATGGTTATTGATCGTTCTTCCCATTCTTCGCGAAGGTGCGACTGAACCGGGCCGGGTGAGCAGCCTTCGTCCGATGGATTAGGGCTGGCCACGCGGCGACCAGCAGCGGGACCACCGCCACCCGGCAAATTTACTCGCCTTCGGTGCGGGACATTCCAAACCTCTATCGGCTGCGCCCGGTCGAACTTGGCACTTGGAACTCGCAATCCGAAACCCTATAACTTCGCCATGCCGAATTTACTGGTCAATGGCGGTGAGATTCTCTGGATCATCATTTTCGCAGGTGCCGTGGGGATCGTGGTATTCATCGAGCGCGCCCT
>JANYBF010000064.1 GCA_025360895.1 Verrucomicrobiota bacterium | reverse complement strand
ACCGTGTGCGGAATCTTCATCGCGTTCTGTAAAATAATTGGCAGCACCGCGATCAGGGTCAGGAAAATCGCGCCCGCCAAGGTGATCCGACTCATCGAGGTGTGCAGGAAATCGCTGGTTGGCTGGCCGGGACGCACGCCGGGAATATAACCACCGTTCTTTTTGAGGTCGTCGGCAATCTGTAATTCGTTAAATTGCGTAGCCACCCAAAAATAAGAAAAGAACAAAATCATGAGGCCAAACAGCGCAAGATAAACCGCCGAGCCAGGGTTCAACGTGCGCGCGATTGAACCGGCGCTTTCCGAAACAAATTTGGCGAATCCTCCATCTTGGGGCTTGAACGCACCACTGACCATCAGGAATAGCTTCTGCGGAAACATCAGGATGGCGGAAGCAAAGATAACTGGCATCACGCCGGCATAATTCACTCGTAACGGCATAAACGAAGTGCCACCGGAATAAACCTTGCGGCCCACCGCCCGCTGGGCGTACTGCACGGGAATCTTCCGTTGAGCCTGGGTCACCGCAATGATCCCACCGATGACAACTACGAGCATGACCAGCAAAACTGCTCCATGAACAATCGTGTGGGTCGCCTCCAACCCGCCGCCGGGAAAGAACATCCCCTTGGTGGCAGAAACGGCTGCCGGCATTCGGGCAACAATGCCCACCGTGATAATGAGCGACACGCCATTGCCGATGCCACGCTCGGTAATCTGCTCGCCCAGCCACATCAACAACATCGTGGCGGTCGTGAGCACCAATACGGTTTGAAAATAGTAAAACCACGCAAAAGAATCTGGGTAGAGCACCAACTGGTTAATGCCCGGAAATAAGGTTTCAGGATGCTTCCAATTGATCGCCATGAAAGCGCCCTGGATAAAGCAAAGAATTACCGTCAGGTAGCGACCGTATTGAATGATTTTGGTGCGGCCGCCCTCTTCACGCGCTAACTTGCTCAAGGGCGGATAAACCGCCGTCAACAACTGGATTATAATCGTCGCACTGATGTACGGCATGATGCCGAGTGCGCCCACCGAACACCGCTCCAGTGCGCCACCCGTGAATAGGCTATACATTCCGAGCACCCCACCGCTGTCACCACGATGTGAATTGAAAAAGGCGGTGATCGCAGCGCCATCCAAACCGGGTACCCGCACGAAAGAGATCAATCGCACGATCCCCAACAACAGGGCGGTGAACAAAATCCGCGACTTCAGCTCCGGAATTTTGAAGCAATTCGTGAAGGTCTGGATGAGTGAACTGAACATGATGCGCTGCGATACCCTTTTTTAACCCTTGGCGGCCACTGGCTTGAACCGCGTGACCACTTCGCACTTACCACCCTTGGCTTCAATTTTCGTTTTTGCTGAGGCACTAAAGGCACTGGCGGACACGATGAGTTTCTTCGTGAGCTCGCCGTTGCCCAGAATCTTCACGCCATCGCCATTGCCGTTGACGAGCCCAAGCTCACGTAGCGCGACTTCGTTCACCTGTGCGCCATCATCGAAAACATTAAGCGACACGATATTCACGGGAATATAGCGAGTAGTAAAACGGGCATTGTTGAAACCGCGCTTTGGAATTCGGCGGATGAGTGGCATCTGACCGCCTTCAAAGCCGATACGGATCGAGCTGCCAGAACGCGCGGTCTGGCCCTTGCCACCGCGACCGGAGGTTTTGCCGTGACCGCTGGATTCACCCTGGCCGAGACGTTTGCGCCGATGTTTCGCGCCGGGACGAGGTTTAAGATCGTGTAGTCGCATATCAAATTAGTTCGCGGACGGGACAGCCGAGGGCGGGGCCGGAGTCACCACTTTTTTTATTTCCAAACCACGCCGGCTATAAATATCTTCGCGTGAACGCAACCGCAATAAACCGTTCAACGTGGCCTTCACCACATTCGCCGCGTTCGATGAGCCGAGTGATTTGGTAAGCACATCCCGGACGCCAACCGATTCCAGAACCGCCCGCACGGTCTTGCCCGCAATGACCCCAGTCCCGGGTGAAGCGGGCCGCAGTAAAATACGCGCGCCGTCATACTCGGAATAAATCTCGTGCGGAATGGTCGCGTCTTTGAGCGACACGGAGGTCATCTGCCGACGAGCCAGTTCACCAGCACGACGGATGGCGTCCGCCACTTCCGCCGCTTTGCCTAACGCGTAACCGACGCGCCCCTTTTTGTCGCCAACGACAACCAGCGCGCTGAAACTGAAACGACGACCACCTTTGACGACTTTTGAGGAGCGGTTGATGAACACCACTTTTTCCACGATTTCTTCCCCTTTGCCGTCGAAATCTATTTGGGGCGCTTCGGACGTGGTTCGCCGGCCACGACCGCGACCACCGGCTCCGCCACCGCCGAAGCCACCGCCCGGACGTGCCGGACGTTGTCCGGGACGTTGCCCTGAGCCTGCTGTTGGATTGATTTCTGCCACAGTATAATTCTCCGTTACGGGTTAAAACTTGAGTCCAGCCTCGCGCGCGGCATCCGCCAGCGCCTTGACCTTGCCATGATAAAGTGCACCCCCGCGATCAAACACAACCGCCGTGATGCCTTTATCCATCGCCGCACGCGCCGCAGTGGCGCCAACGGTCTTCGCACTCTTCACGTTGGCCGCCAGCTTGCCTTCCGTCACCGCGCCCTTCGCCCGGGTCGAGGCAGCCGCCAGGGTCTGGCCCGCCCGGTCGTCAATGAACTGCACGTAAATATGCTGGCCCGTAAAACACACGGCCATCCGAGGACGATCTTTCGTGCCACTGACTTTTTTCCGGATGCGCCATTGACGCAACTGCTTAAGACGATGTTTTTTTTGGGTTTGCATTTTTTGCGGGTCGCGGATTTGGCCGCGACCATAAAATCAATTATTACTGTACGGTCTTGCCTTCCTTGCGCTCGACCTTTTCCCCGACATAGCGAACACCTTTGCCTTTGTAAGGTTCAGGCGGATAGAAAGCGCGGATTTCCGAGGCCACCTTGCCTACCATTTGCTTGTCCGGGCCTTCAATGGTCACTTTCGTATTCTCCTCGACGGTGACTTTGATTTGATCCGGAATCGCGTAATTGACCGGGTGTGAATAGCCGAGGCTCAGATTCACGATCTTCCCTTGCACGGCGGCCTTGAAACCAACGCCCTGAATTTCCAGCTTTTTAATAAAACCGTCACTCACGCCTTTAACCATGTTGTTCACGAGCGCGCGACTCAAACCATGCAGCGCCCGGGCTTGCGCGTCTTCGCCATCACGGCTGACCACAATTTTGCCGTCCGCCACTTTGAGACTGGTTCGCTTCGGCAATTCCCAGTCCAGCTTCCCCTTCGGGCCGGCGACATGAACTTTTTGACCCTTCACCTCCACCTTTACGGTGGCAGGAACAGCAATCGGTTGTTTTCCAATGCGCGACATAATTGAGTCCTTACCAGATGTAACAAAGCAATTCGCCACCGATATTTTTCTTTTTGGCCTGCGTCCCCGTCATCAAACCTTCCGACGTGGAAACGATGGACACGCCCATGCCACCCAAAACGCGGGGAATCTCGGTCGCGCCCACGTAACGGCGCAAACCGGGCGTGCTCACCCGCTTCAAACCTTCGATGACATTCTTCTTTCCCTCGTACTTGAGGCGAATCTTGAGGGACTTGGGTAGCTTGCCTTCCACGGTCACTTCCGCGACGTAACCTTCCTTTTTCATTATGTGCGCAATGCTCTCCTTGGTGCGCGAATGCGGAAGTTCTACCACCGGCAGCAGCGCGCGGCTCGCGTTGCGGATGCGGGTCAACATGTCAGAAATCGGATCGATCATAAAAATTACCAGCTCGCCTTCACCACTCCAGGAATCAAACCGTTCAGGGCGGCCTCCCGGAACGTCAGTCGGGAACAGCCAAACTTGCGCAAATATCCGTGCCGGCGGCCACTCATGGAGCAGCGATTGACCAGGCGCGTTGGACTGGCATTGCGCGGCAATTTCGCGAGACCCGCGTAGTCGCGCTTCGCCTTGAGTTCGGCGCGTTTGGTGGCGAATTTTTTAACTGTCGCTGCCTTGCGCTTGTTGCGCTCCAACCATGATGTCTTGGCCATAAAATTATTTGGTTACTTCTCCGCAAACGGAAAGCCCATGTGCTTCAACAAATCCTGCGCCTGAGCATCGCTCGTCACGCTTGTGACGATCGTGATGTCCATCCCCTGCTGGCGCTTGATTTTGTCCATTTCAATCTCGGGGAACACAGTTTGATCCGCGACGCCGAACGTATAGTTGCCACGGCCATCAAACTTGCGCGGCGACAAACCGCGAAAATCACGAATCCGTGGCAGCGTAACGGCCACCAAACGGTCAAAAAACTCGTACATCGCGTCCTTGCGCAAGGTAACCCGGCAGCCAATCACCTGCCCCTCGCGCAACTTGAAGTTGGCGATGCTGTGCCGCGACTTGCTGATCGCCGGCTTGCGCCCGGTGATCTGCGTCAGATCCTTGGTTGCATCGTCGATCGCCCCTTTTTCAAGCGACGCACTTACGCCCATGTTCACGACGATTTTTTCCAGTTTAGGAACTTGGTGAACATTGACGTAGTTGTGCTTCGCCTTCAGGGCGGGCACCACCTCATTGACGTACTTGCTGTAAATTCGGTTTTTCATTTTTTTGTGCCACGGTTTTGGCCGTAACTCAATTTAAAGTCCTGATGCTTATCTCGCTGCGATCACGCCTTGGCCGACGTAACCCCGCGCTTTGCGACGCGCGCATCAAATTCGGTTGCGCTCATTACATTGGAGATGTGGACGGAACCTTCGCGCTCCACAATCGCCCCCTGCGGATGCTGCTGACTCTTGCGGGTATGGCGCTTGATCATGGCCACACCTTCGACAATCACGCGGCTCTTCTTGGTCAACAACGTAATAATGCGACCACGTTTGCCTTTGTCCGAACCGGCCAGCACCACAACTTCGTCGTTTTTCTTAACGTGAAAACTCTTCATAACTTCAAATCACTTCCGGCGCCAGTGAAATAATCTTCATGAACTTCTTTTCGCGCAATTCCCGGGCAACCGGCCCGAAAATCCGCGTGCCTTTCGGATTATTCTCCGCGTCAATCAGCACCACCGCGTTACTGTCAAAGCGCAGATAGGAACCGTCGCTCCGCCGGGTAATTTGCCGCGTGCGCACCACCACCGCATTATGCACTTCGCCCTTCTTAACCGTGCCGTCCGGGGCAGCAACTTTGATGTGAACTTTGACCACATCGCCGATGCCCGCGTAACGCTGGTTGCGGCCCAGCACACCAATGTTCCACGCCACTTTGGCGCCGGTATTGTCAGCTACGTCAAGATGAGAACGAATTTGCAGCATAAAATTCCAATTAAGTGGCCACGCGCTCCACGCCACTGCTTTTTTCGACTACGGCCACCAAACGCCAGCGCTTTAACTTGGACAATGGGCGGGTCTCCTCGATCCGCACTTTGTCCCCAACCCTCGCTTCAGCCTTCTCGTCGTGCGCGTAAAATTTGCTGTAAGCGGTCACAATTTTCTTGTAGCGCAGATGCGGAAAACGCCGCTCGATCTGCACCACGATGGTCTTGGCCATCTTATTCGAGATTACCTTGCCGACGCGTTCTTTGCGCGTGCCGCGTTTCGCCAACGTTGGATTCACAGTTTCAGCCATACCAGGTTAAATTAAGCGGTTTTATTGCGCAGTTGCGACACGCGGGTTTCAAGCCGCGCAATGTCGCGCCGCAACGTATGCAGCCGCGCCGGCTTCTCCAATTGCGCGCTTGCCTGCTGCAACCGGAGGTTGAACATTTCCTGCCGCAAGTCCCGGCTCTTGGCCGCTAATTCGACCTGCGTCATGTCTTTGATTTCCGAAAACTTCATAAACTCGATTCCCGCTTACGCGGCATGCTGATGCCGTGAAATAAATTTCGTCTTGATGGGCAGCTTGGTCGCCGCCAGGCGCATACACTCACGCGCCACCGCCTCGGTCACGCCGTCCACTTCAAACAGAACGTTCGCGGGCCGGATGACTGCCACCCAGCCTTCCACCGGCGCCTTGCCCTTACCCATCCGCGTTTCCAACGGCTTTTTGGTGAAGGATTTTTGTGGGAAAATGCGTATCCAGAGCTTTCCGTGCCGCTTCATCTGCCGGGAAATCGCCACCCGGGCGGACTCGATCTGCTTGGCGTCCATCCAGCATCGCTCCAGCGCCATCAATCCATACTCCCCAAACGCCACCGTGCTGCCACGATAGGCCAGGCCTTTGCGGCTCCCCCGGTGCATTTTCCGAAACTTTACTTTTGCGGGCTGTAAGGCCATATCAAATTTCTCTTCCTAAAGTTTAGTTGGCAGCGGCCGGGGCCGGTGCGGCCGCCTTCTGCGGCTTATTCTCACCCTTGCAAATCCAGCACTTGATGCCGATTTTGCCATACATGGTATTCGCTTCGGAGAAGCCGTAATCAATGTTCGCCCGCAGAGTGTGCAACGGCACGCGACCCCAGTGATACTTCTCCACGCGGGCGATTTCCGAACCGCCCAGCCGTCCGGCACATCGAATCTTGATGCCGTCCGCCCCAAAATCCTTGGCCGTCTGCAATACCTTCTTCATCGCGCGCCGGAACGACACGCGGCGCTCCAACTGGAGAGCGACGTTTTCCGCGACGAGCTGGGCATCAATTTCCGGAGACTTGATCTCCACGATGTCCACGTAAACCTCCTTGCCCGTCATCTTGCTCAGGTCTTCCTTGAGCTTGTCAATTTCCGAGCCTTTTCGGCCGATGACCACGCCCGGGCGGGCCGTGAGAATCGTTATGCGACAACGGCTGGCCGCGCGCTCGATCAAAATTTTTGGCACGGAAGCGCCCTCCAACTTCTTCTTGAGCAAGTCGCGAATCTTGCGATCTTCGGCCAGCAACGTGCCGAATTCCTTTTTCCCGGCATACCACTTGGACCGCCAGTCTTTATTGACCGCGAGGCGAAAGCCGATTGGATTGGTTTTTTGTCCCATACTGATTACTCGTCGGAAACCGTAATTTTGATGTGGCAGCGGCGCTTGATGATCGGCCCGGCCGAGCCCCGCGCTTTCGGAATGAAACGTTTAAGGGAAGTCGCTGTGCCCGCCACCGCTTCTTTCACGCGCAACGTCTCCGGCTTGACCTTGTTGTTGTTCTCGGCATTGGCAATCGCCGAGTCAAGCGTCTTGGCCACAAACCGCGCCGACTTGCGCGACACGACTTTCAACACCGCCTGCGCCTGCAACGCAGGCAAGCCCTGAATCTGCCGCACCATTTCGCGCATTTTCTGCGCAG
>JANYBF010000053.1 GCA_025360895.1 Verrucomicrobiota bacterium | reverse complement strand
GTCCGCCAACTCCGTAGGAGTGACCTGTTTATAGCAACGGTCCGGCCGGGAGTTAAAGCCCCGGAGGGGCGGCATGGGTGTGACGATCTCGCTCCTACGGAGCTTTGAATTTGTCCGCTGGAGAACTATAAAGATGCCGCCCCTCCGGGGCTGGGCTCTTAGCTCTCCGCACCTTGGGTCAATTGTAGCGGCACCGGAGGAGACGGCGGCTGGAAACAAATCATTTGGCTGTTTCATCTTCCACCTCCTTTTCCTTATTGCTTGCAGCGTAGAAGCGTTGGTAGGCGAAAGAGGCCAGGAAAGCTATCATCGCAACACTGACGAAAGCGCCGATGCGATAAAGCTGGCCGAGGTGCGCAAGGTCATGGAAAAACAGTTTGAGCAAGGTCACGCTCAACAACCCCAGAGCGGCGTAGCGCGAGGCAGGAATTTTTCGGGCGATGCCGACCACGAGCAACACCAGCGCGAACAACGCCCAGGCAATCGAATACGTCATGTCCCGCGCGAAGTTACCCCGGAATTGAAACGTCAGGGTCGTGCCGGTTGGGCTGAAGTAATCGGCAATTTCAATATTCAACAACAGAAACGCCAGCACGGTGCCGAGCCCGGCGAGGAGGGGCGGCACGTTGGATTTCAAAACCAGATGGCGTGGCGGCGCGAGCAGGCGTGCGCCGACGAACAGGCAGACGGACACGGCGCCGTAGGTGTAGAGATACCAATTGAAAATCGGGGTGGCGCTGCGCAAATGATACTTGAGCACCTCCGGGTTGAGCGCGAGCCGGACAAAGGCGGCCCCCAACAACCCCACCCCGACGAGGCGCAGGCCAGGATGTGGCACGCGATGGAACAACCACAACAACGCCGCGCCTTCCAATGCCCAACCCAGGGTGATCCATTGATTGCTGAATTGGATCGGAAAGATCAGCGTGATGAAGAACAGCGCCACACCGCCAAAGAACGCGAGTTGCGTCAGCCGGGCCGGGTTCAAGGCGGGAATTTTTTTCAACACGACCACCAGGCTTACCAGCGCCGGAAGCGCGAACACCGCCGGCAGCAGGCCCATGACGTCGTTTGGATACGCGACCTGCACGAGCCGATGAATCAGGAAAAACTGCGGCAGCCCAACCAGTGCGGCGGTAGCCCAGGGAATGATTTTGGCGCTGAACCGTTTCAGAAACACGAAGGGGAAGAGCGCGAAGCCGGCGAAAAAGATGAGATACCACATCAGCGGTTGCGAGGCGCTGGCGGGATCGAAGCGGTTGAAGTGCCAGGCACATTCGAGCGCGGTCACGCAGACCAGCGCGACGGCGGGCAGCCAGTCAAACGAAAACATTTTGGCGAGACCGAGCAGCAGCACGACCAGCAGCAGCGCAAGACCGAAGACCGGCGCGGGGTTCGTGAGCGGCAGGCGCAAGGTCGCCATGATGAGCAGGAGAAATGGCAAGGCCGCGGAAAACGCTGGCAGCAGGGCCGCGAGATTATCGGGTTGGGCGAAGTCTTCATTCAGCTTGAGGCCCCGGGCGAAGGCATCGGGCTTCAGTTTGCGCACCGCCCACACGCTGATGACGACGAAGAAAATTGCAAAGACGCCAAGCAGGGAGAACGAAGTGGGCAGACCGGTGAGCGTTGTCGGGATTTTGAAAATCAACGCGCCCGTGGCGGCGAGGGTTAGCACCATCACCACCAACACCGGCAGCAACGAGGCTGTCAGCACCGCGACGCCGATGGCCATTACGTCCACGAGCAGTACAAACGGCCAGACGAGAAATGAAAGTTCCGCGAGCTTAAAGATCGGGATCAGTACCAGCAGGAGGGCGAGCGGCGGAAACATTTTACTACCCCAGAGCGGAGTCGGGCGGCCGCTTTGCTTTTGCAGGAACACGGGAAACGCGGTGTGAACGGCGGCAAAGATGAGGTAAAAAGTGAGGCCGGCGTTGAGCAACTCATTGGTCAGCGAATCGCCGGTCCAGAGCGCGAGCAACCCGAAGACGGCGAGGCCGGCAAGCGGTTGGGCGAGAGCGGCGTTCTTGTCCAGCAGCACGAGGGCGGTCACGGCGAGATCAATCAGGAAGACAAAACCAAACAGGAGCCACGGTCGCTCGGCCAGCGGGGGGAAGCTCAGAAACCACGCGGTAAAGGCCAGGGCCACGGCGGCGAGACCGAGCTGGGCGCCGCTCAGCCACCAGTTGGTTTGCGCGCGGCGTTTCGCCCACCATACGGCAGCCAGATAAAGGACGTTGAAGCCGAGCAGCACGGCGAGCGCGATGAGGATTTTGTTGCCCGCAAAATATTTCTTCGCCTCAAAGAACTTATCCGCCCAGCCAATTTGCATGCAGGCCGTTCCGAGCGCCCCGAGCGCCGCGAGAAAAAACCAGCGGCGATTCAACGCCGCTAGGATGAGGCCGGCGTCGAGAATGGCGATGTAGCCAAAGAGGCCGAGCGGATTGTCCACACCGGTCGAAAGCAAGATCGGCGTGAGGAAGCCGCCCAACATGCCGAGGATGGCAACGACCAAGGCGTTGAGCCGGACCGCGATCAGGAAAGCAGTGGTGGTGATCAGCACCATCAACAGGAACGTCGGAACCGGCCCGAAGAATTCAAAGTGATAGATCGAGCGGCACGCGAACGTGACCGCGTAAAGGATGACAACGCCCGTCGCACACAGGGCCTGGGCGCCGACAAGGTATTGCTTCTGGCGATGGAGGAACACCCCGCCCACGAGCAGGCCGAGGCCGGTGAGAAAACCGAGTGCGACGCGCAGTTCCGGCGGAATGAGATCGTGCTCGAAGGAATACTTCACGAAGAAAGCCACTCCCAGAAACAACGCCAGCCCACCGACCCAAGCGAACATCTTCACGCCCATGAACTGTTCCCAGTTGATCGTCGGTAACGTCGGGCGCAAGGGCGGCGGCGCGGGCCGGGGCACGTCGGGCGCAACGAAAATGGGGGGAGGGGACAGAACCGGGGTTGCCGGGGACGAAGTGGGCGACACGAGCGGGGGCACGGCCGGGGCCGGTTCTGGCACCGCGCGGACGGTTTCCCGCCACCGCTGCACAATCTCCGCTCGCGACGGTTTTTCCGCTTGCGGCTCGATCGGCGGCTCGGCTTGCGCGAGGGTCGGTGCAACTGGCGCTGGCGGGCGTTCCTTTTTCAGCCGGAAAAGCTCCAGCTCCAATTCACCGAGGCGGCGGGCGAGTTCTTCGATCCGCTGACCAGACTTGACCGCGCGCACGATCAGCCAGATGCCCACCAAGATGGGAACACCGAGAATCAAGACGATGATCAAAGCCCATTCCGGCATAATTGTTTTCCTTCAGCGGTTGGTGCGACTTAATGCCGTCAGAGTGGGACACACCCCAACAGCTGACAAGCGGGAATCAGCCCGGTCGCTCCCTGCAACAATGGCTTGTCGCCCAACCTCCACGGAGTAAAATCACCGCAAATGAACGCACCACAAAAGCAACTCTCCCCGAGCCAGGCAACCTCAAGGCAACCAACGTCAGTCGCCAATAGAATGGACGCCGGCGTCCGTTCCGGCAACCGTGTCGCGACGAACCGTTCGCGATTCTGGATAATTACAAGCCTGCTGGGTTTCCTGGTCGTTCTTACCGGGCACACCGAAGTTCCTGCTGATTATCGCGGTCAACCCTTTCAGGATGCCTATCACCGAACAGGCGTTCCTTCCATTCCCGGCATCATCCAGTGCGCGTTATATGATCTCGGCGGCGAGGGCGTCGCCTTCCACGACACCGATGTCCTCAACAATGGCAGCGGCAAGCTGAACCTCGAGCCCGGCCATCAACGCGCCCATGCTGGCGAGTACCTCTGGCACTTCCGGCGGGAGGAAGGTGTGGATCTCTCTTTCGTGAAAGACTGGGCGGACTTGAACCACACCAACCTCGTGAGTCCGCACATCAATCAACTCTACATCGGCTGGACGGAGAACGGTGAGTGGTGCAATTACACCGTGCTCGTAGCCCGCCCGGGTGTCTACCGCATCAAGGCCCTGTACGCCTACCAGACCAACACCATCTCCTTCGACCTCAACGGGAAACCGGCCGCCATGTGCCAATTACCGGTCCCGACCGCGAGCTACCATCACTGGAACCTGGCGACCATCGGGACCATTGATTTCCCGGCGCCGGGGGCACAGTTACTGACTTTCCACTACGGCAAGGGAAACAACTTTGCGTACTTTGAATTTGAACCGCTAGCCAGTCCGGCTGGGGCAAAACCGTGAACAACCCGGAGCGACTGGCGGCGGCGGGACCATCACCGGGAGAGCTCGTGCCGAGGACGCAGAAATTCGTGTTCATGCGGACCGCTTCGTGGTTTAACCTTGCCGCGGCATGAACATTCAGACAGCCGTCCTTTGCGACGTGGCGACCGACGACAACGGCAAACTCAACCTCCTTGGCGCTTTCGATACATTTACGCGCGCGAGCTGCCCGCCATCCACCCGCAATGTGCGGTGGCCCTGCGCGTGACGTTTCTCGCCGGGTTTGTGTGGGCCATCGGCCGCATGGTGCAGCCGCGGGCGGTGGCAACCGCCGCCGGGAAACAATGAAAGACGAAAACGAAGACCGCTGATAAGAAAAAGAATATGAACCCCAAAGCCCGCAGGCCTTGATCGTGCCAGCGACAGGGACCCGGTCAGGCGAAACGTTTGCTGGTCGTTTGAGGCGGTAGCCAATCCGAGCCTCGGGCCTAGCCTAAGCCAGACGCCGCGTCGGACCGTGTTCGGTTGATAACTTCGTGCAAAGCAATTTGCACGAGTGGACTCACGTATCTCAGCCTTGATCACCGCAGGAAACCAAGCGTTCCTGTCGCTGACCCGATCAAGATGGCGGTGACGATGAGCCGGAAGAAAAAATGAAATCTTTCGGCGCGCAGAGTAACTGTGCGCTTGACAGATTTAAGCCATATCAACGACCAGAGTTAAGCGGCACCGGGCCAGCGACTCCGCCGGAACGACAGGCGCAACCCGGTGACCGCTTCAACGATTTGTTAGACGGGGTCATTGTTTCTTACCTTCTCTCGCTTCCTTGGGCCACGCGAAAAATATAGGACAAGGCCCGCAATGCTCAACAACATCACGACCAAGCCGGCAACCCCGAAAACATTTTTGAGCGGGTCCCCACCCCATCCCACCATAATAAAGAAGGCCAACGCCAAGCACACCGCTTGGACGACGATAAGCAAGCCCGAAACAACTCCAAATACCGTATGGGCTCTCTGGCTTACAACGAACAATCTGCTGATTAGCATAATAAGCAGACTCCCGGTGCCTGGGCCGCAAACGAGGAGTGCAGAGGTGATGATGTCTTCGTGTGATGTATTCATGCCCGCCAGTATATCAACTTTTTAGCGCCGCCCTCATTGATAAACCTTCGCATGACATTGAAATCCTCAATGGGCGCCAGTGGCGCGGCATCCGGACGAAGCAAACAAAAAGCCCCGGCCGAGTGAACGATCGGGGCTTGAGTGGGGGGCGCACAATTGGGCTGACTATTTCCGATCTGGTCGCGCATCTGACAATCTGAACTGCTGGATATACTCAGAGAGGTCTGCGACTGGGGTCGGTTTAACAACCGCAAACAGATCGGGAGTTACACCGGCTGCTGTCCGGCTGACAAGGCGTGGCCTTGACCCAATGCGCTTCGCGCGCAGCGCAATGGGGTGCAGGCCCTGCTTGCTGGGCAACGGGCGGGTGCGCTGTCTGTTGGTGGAAGCGGTGTGGCGGTTTTTGTTATGGCAACCGCAGTGGAAAGCAGCGGTGAAACACAAAGTGAAATTGAGTGAAGGCGCGGGGATGAAGAAGAAGACGGTGGTGGCCCTCGCGCGCCAACTGGCGGTGGATTTGTGGCGGTGGCACACGGGCCGGGCCACGCTGGAGGATTTGGGCTGGGTGGCGGCGTAGTTCCCCAGACCCCAGACGCGAGAACCCAGACCCGAATTGAATTTCCTTGAACCAGAACGTGAGCGAATTTGCGACCGGGCGATTCCTGCTCGGAGCTGCAGCTGGTCGGGCGCAAGCCCACCCGTCGGTTAGAAGGGGTGGAAGCCTCGGGCGACGCGTTCACATTGATGATCGCCGAGGACGCCAATCACGTCTTTGCCATCGAACGGTTCATTAATCAGAAGATTGCGCGGGTGAAGCTGGAGAATTTTGAGTAGCGCTACACGGCGTTGTTCGAGCAGGATAAACCCGGCGCGAAAAGCGGTTACACCGGCAGCGTCTGTGCCGTGCGGTTTCATGGTGGTTATCACTTTGCCCCTGGCCGGCGGCGGAAGTAAAAGCTGCCGGCTCCAAGCTGCGGTGTTTCTCAGTGCCGTGAAGCGGCATGCCACTGCGGCAAGTGCCATTGGCGATTGTGCCAAAAACATCGGCTTGTTCGAGTTTGAGAAGTTGAATACACACCCGTAGTGGGTGATCGTAGAGAAGGTGAGTCAGCGGCGCTTGCCAGCGACTCCGGTGCCGCCGCCAGCAAAACCTTTGACTGAGTTTGAATGCCAATCAAATGATCTCGCGAAGACTTCCTGTCTGCAATCAATGCAGACATTGACGTTGCCCGTATCAGACTCATACCTCCCAAGCCAAGGCTTCAACTTCATGCATTCATCGCAAACTGCGGACTTGATTGAGACGTGTTGTTTAGAGAGCAGCAGAAATGACACCTTCGTCTTTCGGTTTGTTGGCAAACGCTCTCCTCTTAGTTCGGGAGCCGGTGAGAAAGTAAGGATCTTTTGGGGGGACTGCGTAGGGGACGGGCTCGAATGGTCATGATCCGGCGTGGAACCAAGCGACTGCACACGCTCGTTTGCAACCTGTACTACAGCCCGAGCGACCGTGTTCTTGCCAGTCATCACGTCGTTCACTTTGCGCTTCAGCGCTGATCCCTTGAGCATTGATTCAGCCGCCTTAAGCGCTTTACTCACATCAGACGCCTTCACCGTGCCGCCGGGGAGATTCAAAGGCTGTGCGATCAAATCGGGCTTAAGCCGTGTAAGCCTATCTGGCGGTCGCCAAGACCGCAACATTACGCTCGCGCGCTCAAACTCGAATTTCTCAAAGAATTTATCCGCCTCCTGAGTGCCGAGGCCCATGGAGGTCGCTTTCATGGCAGGATGCTCCAACAAACATCTCATCATCCACGTTCCCAAACCGAGTGTCCGAAATGCTTCACTCACAACCACGTCGCAAATCCAGCTTGAAGTCAACCGGTCTGTCAGGCCTCTCACTAGTCCGATCAACTTGTTTCCCTTGTATAAGCCGAGCCAGAATGACGTTTTGATCAAGCTTCTAATCTTTTCCTCAGAATAGTCGTGGGCCCAGTCGGTCTGTGCGTAAAGGGCACGCATTTCATCCAGTTTGAGCAGCTTAATGTCGTCGGAAATAAAAAACTTTCCCCTCCGCCATTCCATCCCAAAAGAGTCGGGTTTGTTTGTGGTTGTTTTCAAAGGAACATCGCAATGGATTTTCATTTTGAGCGTCTTTTCCAATTGTTGCTGATGCAAATGCCTGTTCTTTTTGCGCTGTCCCGGGCGTGAACGGTTGGCTACTTCAATCAAGACACTCCCTTTCTTGATAGTGCTCATTATTTTCGGAACTGGCTTTGGGTCCTTTGTTGGACCAACCAAGTTGATCGGTGTCCAGAGATGAGCGAGCTTGGCGGCCTTTTTATACATGTTCTGCGTAACAGTGAAGTTGTAGGTTGCTGGACAAATTCGGAGTCCGATCGGTCGTGTGTTGCGGGCCAACAGCTCAAGTTGACAATCTCATTCAATATCCTGAATGCTGAGGATATCCTCGGCCACGCGGATAAAGCCGTGTTCAGCCATAAATGCTTTAATGAGGTTGTAGCGTGTCGTTTCCGGCCACGTCTGGCAACCGCTTTTAATTCTGCGTCGGTTCAATTCGGGCAGTAAATGACGATAGTCTGATTCCAGCAGTCCTATCGCGGCGGCTTCATGTCGCCCCAGAGTCAGGCCGGAAGTTTCGCCGCCCGTTTCGGGCACGGCAATGAATCTGCCATCGGGACACAGCCAGCCAACTTTGCCTTCAAGCGCGAGTTGTTTTGCCTTGTTCTTCATGTCAGTTGTGTTGGGAACATATTTTCAGGTTTAAGCCCGCCGCCAGCCTTCTTACCAAAATAAGCGGCTTTTCGACTGCGAGGCTCCACTGTCACTTTCATCCAATAAACGAATAGGTTGCCAGTATGCCAGTCAGGGTTTCTTGAACTGCTCGGAAAAGGTTCGGCCTCACGTGTCAGCAACTCATGGCTCTGGTTTGGTCACCGATGGTTGTGTGCATCTTGACAGTACCCCCAGAATGACGGTGTTCGGTTCCTCATGGATAAAATGAACAACGACAGCACACGAGCAAACGCACCATGAAAATACATGAGACAACGGAACCGTCGCTGGCCCAGATCGAAGCCGAGGTG